>JAICSC010000030.1 GCA_025937085.1 Nocardioides sp. | reverse complement strand
GGTTGGGTTAACAGCCCTCGCGGGTTCGAATCCCGCATCCTCCGCCAGGGGGCAGCCGCCGAGTCCTCGTGTCCTCCGCCACCGCATCCCGGCCGAAGCCCCCGGCGGAGGATCCCAGTCACGTGTGGTGACCGGACCCTCCGTGCTACTCGAACCGGCCGGATCGATCAGGCCGGGTAGCCGTCCGGGTTGTTCGACTGCCAGCGCCACGTGTCCACGCACATCTGGTCGATCGTGCGGCCGGCCCGCCAGCCGAGCTCCGCCTCGGCGCGCGACGGGTCGGCGTACGACTCGGCGACGTCGCCGGGACGCCGCGGGGCGATCTCGACCGGCAGCTCGTGCCCGCAGGCGCGGGCGAAGGCGTCGACCATCTCCTTGACCGAGGTGGGGGTGCCGGTACCGAGGTTCCATGTCGAGACGCCGGGGGCGGTGCCGAGCCGGTCCAGGGCGGCCACATGGCCGGCGGCCAGGTCCTCGACGTGGAGGTAGTCGCGCCGACCGGTGCCGTCGGGGGTCGGGTAGTCGTCGCCGTAGATCAGCAGCTTTTGCCGGCGTCCTACGGCGACCTGGGCGATCAGTGGCATCAGGTTGTTCGGGATGCCCGAGGGATCCTCGCCGATCGTGCCGGACGCGTGCGCCCCGACCGGGTTGAAGTAGCGCAGGAGCGCGACCCGCAGCGACGGGTCGGCGACCGCGGCGTCGCGCAGGATCTGCTCCTGCATCACCTTGGTCCAGCCGTAGGGGTTGGTGGCCGAGGTCGGGAACTCCTCCTTCATCGGCACCGACGCGTTCTCGCCGTACACCGTGGCCGAGGAGGAGAACACGAACTTCGGTACGCCGTGCCGGCGCATCGCGGCCAGCAGCGACAACGTCGAGCCGAGGTTGTTCGAGTAGTACTCGATCGGCTTCTCCACGGACTCGCCCACGGCCTTGAGCCCGGCGAAGTGGATCACCGCCTCGAAGCCACCGTCGGCCACGAGGGCCTCCGTCGCCGGTACGTGGGTCAGGTCGACCTCGCGCACCTCGATCGAACGCCCGGCCAGCGCCTCGAGCCGCGGGACCACCGACCGCTTGCTCCGGCTGAAGTCGTCGACGATCACGGCGTCGTGGCCGGAGGCGATCAGCTGCAGCGTGGTGTGCGAGCCGATGTAGCCGGCGCCACCGGAGACGAGGATCCGCATGCGCGGATTATCGCCGAGCCGCGCCGCTACGTTGGGCCAATGGGAGACATCGACCCGTCCGCCTGGATCGCCCCCTCCGCCGTCGTCAGCGGTGACGTCACGATCGGGACCGGGAGCCGGGTGCTGCACGGCGCAGTGCTCACCGGCGACACCGGCCCGGTGCTGCTCGGGGCCGACGTGCTGGTGATGGAGAACGCCGTGCTGCGCGGCCGCCCCGAACATCCCCTGCGGATCGGCGACGCGGTACTGGTCGGCCCACACGCGCACCTCAACGGCACCACTGTCGAGGACGAGGTCTTCCTCGCCACCGGCGTCTGCGCGTTCGCCGGCTCACACATCGGAGCCCGCAGCGAGCTCCGGATCAACAGCGTCCTGCACGTCAACAGCAGTCTCCCGCGGGACTCCGTCGTCCCCATCGGTTGGATCGCGGCCGGCGACCCGGCCCAGCTGTTCTCCCCCGACCGTCACGAGGAACTGTGGGCGGTCCAGGAGGGACTCGACTTCCCCGGCACGATGTACGGCGTGCCACGCGGCACGTCCATGCGCGAGATCATGCGCCGACAGTCCGCGCGCTACCGGCCCGACGGAGCCGGGTGAGCGCGATCGCCGACTCACCATTTCGATCCGTACGGCGCACCCAGCCGCCAAGCCCAGGGGCAGCGACCAGATGACCGGGCGACCTCGCGGTGCGCAGGCCGGGAAAGCCGGCCGGCCGCGACGTGTCCCTCGAGGCCGACCCCCAGCGCGGCACGTCGGGCCGGACGACTGGTGCCGCTGCGACACGCCCTTCTGGAAGACCGACGGCCCGGTGAGCGAGCCGCAGCCTCTCGTCAGCGGGAGATCCGGGTCAGAACGTCGTGCCACCCGATGTCCGGGTGACCCGTCAACGCCTCGCTCGACGCGGTGGCAGCGACGAGCACTCCCGCGAGGACGAGGCCGCCGATGAGGCAGCGACCGGAGCGCGGGGGCTCCACGTGGGAGCCGGTCCCGGCACCTGAGACGAACGCTCTGACGAGGCGGCGTCGGTGGAAGGCGTCGGCCTCGGCAAGATCGCGATGCGTGGTCATCAGGTCGCCTGCGGCTGTGTCATCCGACCGAGAGCCCGGCCGCGACGACCAGCACCGGGACCAGGGCAACGACCGACGCCGACTCGACCCAGTCGCCGACACGGCCCGGGCGGGGATCCTCGGGGCGCGGCCACAGGCTCTGCAGCAGGGTCCGTCCGAGCAGCACCACGCCGGCAGCGGCGACCACCACCGCAGTCGGCATCCGCCAGTGCGCATCGAGCACGAGGACCGACGTCACGGTGGACAGGAGACCGAGCACGCCGGAGACGAGACCCACCAGGACGTCGAGTTCGCTCCGGTAGCGACGGGTGCGAAGCATCACGACCGCACAACCGAGGACCGGAACCGCTGCGCCCACCCTGCCGAGGGACACCGCGAAGGGCGCGAGCCCCACGAGGAGGAGCCCTGCCGTCGCTGAGATCGCGAGAAGGATCTCGCGGGCCAGCCTGCAGTCCGCCGCCAGCCGGGCCATGTCGACCCCGCCGGCTTCGGTGGGCGACGACGGTCTGGCGGACAGTGCGTGGCGACCGGTACCCGAAGTGCTCAGCGCCAGAGCCGGGAACCCGCTGGTCGCGAGCACGATCAGGGTCAGCGCGGTGGTCAAGGGCAGCGCCGGGTCGAGCGTCGAGGCGCGCATCAACAGACCGGTGGCCGCGGACAGACTGCCGGCGACCACCGCCGGCAGCATCAACAGGCGTTCCCCGCTCATCCCCAGGACGACGATCAGCCCGACCGCGAGCACACCACCGCCGGCCAACGCGAGGGCATCACCGGACAGGGGCGTGAGCCGGGCCGAGCACGAGGCACCGACCGCGGCGTACAGACACGCCAGGTGGCCCGAGGTCACCGCGGCGAGCGTCTCGACTCGCCCGCGTGAGAACAGCACGGCCCCCGCCAGGAGCACGACCGCGAGAGCGAACGAGACCGCGCGAGCGGCACCGGCGAAGTGGCTTCCGTGCTGGGTGGCCAGGGCCCCGGCGCCGAGGAGGAGCAGGGCGACCGCCGACCACAGCGCCGCGTGGCGGCGGGCTGTCGGGCCCCACGCGGCACCACGCTCGACGACGTCGGCCATCGCCTCGGACGCGTCGTCATGTGCTTCGGGCACCCCCTCCAGGGCAGGTGCCGCGATCGTGATCACGTCTCCGTGGAGGACGCCCTGAGCGGCGAGGCCGAGGTCGGCGCGGAGCACCCGACCGTCCCTGGTCACCGCGCAGTAGCCGCCGTGAACCGTGCCCACGTCGAGGACCCCGACGCAGCGCGCTAGCTCGGGAAGGAGGTCGGCGACGGGTACGACGCTCGGCAGGGCAAGGTCGACGCGGCGCGTCTGCGAGGTCACCGTGACGCGCAACAGAAGCTGCGCGGGACCGGAAGGACCACTCATCCGCAGCCTCCCGAGCTGCCGCGGGTCAGATCTCGAAGGTCCGGGCGCCGCGGGAGTCTGCCGCCCGGTAGGCGGCGTTCGACCGGGCGACCTGCTGCGAGGTCTGCTGCAAGAGGTCACGCATCTCCATGACCGCGCCGTCCCACCGCTGCTTCGCCGCGGCGTACGCCACCTGTGCGTCGCCGACCCATGCTCTGCGCAGGGGTTCGAGCTCCTGCTCCAGCAGCTGCAGCCGCGCGCCGATCCGGCCGACGACGGCCATCAGGTCGTCGGCCGCCTGGTCGAGTCCACCGTGTACGACCTTCAGTCCGTCCAGCTCCATGTTCCGTTCTCCTGTCGTGATCTGCGCCGGGTTCAGCCCGGGCTCAGCCCAGGCGATGCTGAGTGCGGGCGAAGGCGTCCGACTGCGTCTCGTCGGTGCGCGTGTTGTCCCGCTCGGTCGAGCGCAGCCCCTCTGCGAAGCCCTCGAGCGCCCCGACGATCGTGCGCTGCTTCTCCGTCCAGGCGAGACCCAGGGCCTGGAACGCCGAGCTCCCACAGCCACCCCACACGGCCTTGGCCGCGGCAAGGTGCTGGACCAGCTCGCGATCGAGCCGGTCGAGGTCGTGTCTGGCCTCGGAGACCA
Organism: Nocardioides sp.; assembly: GCA_025937085.1. Classification (GTDB taxonomy): domain Bacteria; phylum Actinomycetota; class Actinomycetes; order Propionibacteriales; family Nocardioidaceae; genus Nocardioides. Next base: position 14,577 of record JAICSC010000030.1, on the reverse strand, counting down.
GGGCGGCAGCGGTCGACAGGGCCCCCTGCCCCTGCCCCATCTCGCGTGTTGATGACATCAGACGTTCCCTTCCTCGGTCGTGGGCCACTCGACGTACCGATGGCGTTCCCGGCTGACGCGTCAGCGTGGATCAGGTCTACTCCAACGACGGGATGCGTGCGATCGCCTCTCCACAGGCGCCGACCTGAGCCCGGACTGAGCCCGGACTGAGCGGCTCTCGACGCTGCTGTGCACAGCAGGAAGACAGGCGTCTGGATCACCTCACGGTTCCGCACTAGCGTCCGACGCCCATCACGACGCCGTCCCGGGAGGACCCGTTGGACACCAGCATCGGAGCACGCGCGCCCGAGCCGCCGGAGCTCGTGCAGGTCGAGCTGGGTGCGCCGCCCGAGCTTCCCTCGTCCGAGGGCGCGGGCGGCGTCCTGGCGAACGCCATCCCGATGCTCGGCAGCCTCGGGTCGATCGTCCTGGTGGCCACCATGGGCAGCTCGGCGCCCGGTGGACGGGGCCGGAGCTTCCTCGCCGCCGGGATGTTCCTGCTCGCGACGCTCGGCTTCATCATCGTCCAGCTCGACCGACAGCGGAAGCAGCGCACGGAGACGGTCAACGCAAGCCGGACCGAGTACCTCCGCCACCTGGGCACCGTCCGCACGATCGCACGCGAGGCCGCCTCACAGCAGCGGTCCGCGCTCCGCCGGCAGCACCCGCCCCCGTCGGCGCTGCCGGCGCTGGCCGAGGAGCGGTCCCGCGTGTGGGCGCGCGGCGTCAACGAGGCCGACTTCCTCCAGGTGAGGTACGGCGTGTCCAGCCAGCCGCTCGCCTTGGAGCTGGTCCCGCCCGACTCGGTGCCCGTCGAGCGCGTAGACCCCGCGGCCGCGTCAGCTCTGCACCGGCTGCTCGCCGTCCACCGGGTGCAGTCGAACCTGCCCGCGGTCGTCGACCTGCGTGCCCTCGGCCGGATCGAGATCTGCGGTGACGAGGATGCGGCGCGATCGCTGGCCCGGTCGATGATCTGCTCGGCGGCGGCGTTCCAGTCGCCCGAGCAGCTGGCGATCGCCGTGCTCTCCTCGGAGGAGTCGCTCGCGGAGTGGGACTGGGTGAAGTGGCTGCCCCACGCGCTCTCGGCGCAGGACTCCGACTCGGTCGGCCCACGCCGGATGGTCTCCACCCACCTGGGCGACCTCGTCGTACTGCTGCCACCCGACCTCGCCGATCGACCGCCGTTCGACGCCGACGAGCGGGTCTCCGACCCCCACATCCTGTTCGTCGTCGACGGAGGAGTGCTGCCGTCGGACAACCCCGTCATCCCCGCCGGCGGCCTGCACGGCATGACCGTGCTCGCCCTGGCCGGCGGCTGGGGCGAGCTCGAGGACAGCACCCGGTTGCGCCTGCTGTTCGAGGACGGCGCCGATGCCGAGGACGGCCGGCCCCTGGTCAGGGCCGTGCAGCTGGGCCGGGCCCCGGTCCGGGCCGCCGCCGACCAGTGCGATCTCGTCACCGCCGAAGCCTTCGCCCGGCGGCTGAGACCGCTGCACGACGTGACCGCCGGGATCGGGGCCGATCGGGCCGTCGCCGGCGAGTTCAAGGATCCGGCGGGCTTCATGGACCTGCTCGGGCTCGGCGACGTACGCCGCTACGACCCGGCGTCCGTGTGGCGCCCTCGACCCGCGCGAGACCGGCTGCGGGTGCCGATCGGTCTCGGCGACGGCGGCGCTACGGTCCACCTCGACCTCAAGGAGTCGGCCCAGCGGGGCATGGGACCGCACGGTCTGGTGATCGGGGCCACCGGCTCCGGCAAGTCGGAGTTCCTGCGCACGCTGGTGCTGGGCCTCGCGATCACCCACTCTCCTGCGCAGCTGAACATGGTGCTGGTCGACTTCAAGGGTGGCGCGACGTTCGCCGGCATGTCCCGGATGCCCCACGTCTCCGCGGTGATCACCAACCTCGAGCAGGAGCTGACGCTGGTCGACCGCATGCAGGACGCGCTGTCCGGCGAGATGGTGCGGCGCCAGGAGCTCCTGCGCGACGCGGGGAACTATGCGTCGGTGCGCGACTACGAACGCGCCCGGGCGGCGGGCGCGGAGCTCGTCCCGTTGCCGTCGTTGTTCATCGTGGTCGACGAGTTCTCCGAGATGCTGTCGGCGAAGCCGGAGTTCCTCGACCTGTTCGTAGCGATCGGCCGGCTCGGCCGGTCGCTCGGCCTCCACCTCCTGCTCGCCTCGCAGCGGCTCGAGGAGGGCCGGCTCCGCGGCCTGGAGTCACACCTGTCCTACCGGGTCGGCCTGCGCACGTTCTCGGCCCAGGAGTCGCGCGCGGTGCTCGGTGTTCCCGACGCCTACGAGCTGCCACCGATGCCGGGCCTCGGATACCTCAGGCCCGACCAGTCGTCGCTGCTGAGGTTCAAGGCGGCGTACGTCTCCGGACCTGCTTCCGGGCCTCCGAGGTCCTGGAGCCTGGACGAGACCGGTACGACGCCGGGGATCCTGCCCTGGACGATCGCGGACGTGCACGTGCCCACGCCGGCACCGAAGCCACCCCTCGAACCGGAGCCACGCCCCTCGCAGGTCGGCGAGCCCGAGTCGCTGCTGGCGGTGGCGGTGGGCCGGATGGACGGCTCCGGCCCCGCGGCCCACCAGGTCTGGCTCCCGCCGCTCGACGTCCCCGACACCCTCGGCGAGCTGATGGCCGACCTGGCACCCGACCCGCAGCTGGGCCTGGTCTCGCAGCGGTGGCGAGCGCTCGGCGGCCTGACCGTGCCGCTCGGCACCGTCGACCGGCCGCGCGAGCAGCGACGCGACACCCTGACCGTCGACCTCGCCGGCGCCAGCGGCCACGTCGCCGTCGTCGGCGGCCCGCGCACCGGCAAGAGCACGCTGCTGCGCACATTGGTCACGAGCCTGTCGCTGACGACCACGCCGCTGGAGTCGCAGTGCTTCGTGCTCGACTTCGGCGGCAGCACCTTCGCGCCGATGCAGCACCTGCCCCACCTGGCCGGCATCGGCACCCGCAGCGAGCCCGACGTCGTACGCCGGATCGTCGCTGAGGTCACCGGCATCGTCGACCGTCGCGAGGCGTACTTCCGGTCCAACGGCATCGACTCGATCGAGACCTACCGCATCCGTCGGGCCCAGGGGAGGGCAGACGACGGGTACGGCGACGTGTTCCTCGTGGTCGACGGGTGGAGCACCCTGCGCGCCGACTTCGACGACCTCGAGCTCCAGCTGCAGCAGCTGGCCTCGCGGGGCCTGACCTTCGGCTTCCACGTCCTCACCGCGTCGTCCCGATGGGCCGACTACCGGGCGGGCGTCCGCGACCTGATGGGCACCCGGCTCGAGCTCCGGCTCGGTGACCCCATGGACTCCGAGATCGACCGAAGGCTCGCTGTCCTGGTGCCGCCGGACCGGCCCGGCCGCGGGATCGTGCCGGGCAGGCTCCACTTCCTGTCCGCGCTCCCCCGCATCGACGGCGAGCCGGACGCCGCGACCCTCGGTGACGGGGTCGAGCAGATGATCGAGCAGATCAGCCGGGCCTGGCCCGGGCCCGACGGCCCGAAGCTACGGCTGCTGCCGAAGCTGCTCACCGTCGACGAGCTGCTGGCGCACACGGGCCCGGCGACCCTGTCGAGCCGCCGCCTGCTGCTGGGTGTCAACGAGAAGGAGCTCGCCCCGGTCGGCCTCGACCCCGAGTCCGACCCGCACTGGCTGGTCTTCGGCGACGGCGGATCCGGCAAGAGCGCGGCCCTGCGCCGCTACGTCCACGAGGTGATGCGGACCCGCACCCCGAAGCAGGCGCAGATCGTGCTGGTCGACTACCGCCGCTCGCTGCTCGGGGACGTGCCCCACGACTTCCTGCTGAACTACCTCTCCTCCGCCGCACAGGCCACACCCGCGCTGGCCGAGCTCGCGTCGTACCTGGAGAACCGCATCCCGGGGCCGGACGTGACGCCGGAGCAGCTACGCCGTCGCTCGTGGTGGACCGGAGCCGAGGTGTACGTCGTGGTCGACGACTACGACCTGGTCGCCACCGCCCAGAGCTCGCCGGTGCAGGCCCTGCAGCCGCTCCTCGCCCAGGGTCGCGACGTCGGTCTGCACCTGGCCGTCGCGAGGCGATCGGGTGGCGCGTCCCGGGCGCTCTACGAGCCGGTCATCCAGTCGCTCCGCGACCTGGCGACGCCGGGGCTCGTGCTGTCCGGCAGTCCCGACGAGGGCGCGCTGATCGGCAGTGTCCGACCCGGCCCGGCCCCGGCCGGCCGTGGCCGCCTGGTCACCCGCGACGGAGGGGTCGAGGTCGTCCAGCTGGCATGGCGGGGGCCATCGCTGTGAAGCAACGGCCGGCAGGTCGTCGGCATTGACCGGCCAGCTCTCTCTCTACTTCTCCCCCTACTTTCTCGCCGCCTCGTCGCGATCCGGGCTGGGGACTCCCAGGATCTCGGCGAACACGGACGCCAGCAACGCACCGTCCCGTACGCCGTCGCCGGTGAGCGGGAGGTCGTCCGCCGGGTCCGGGAGGCCCTCGATCGAGAGATGGGCCGTCCGCGCGACCGGATCGACGTAGACCCAGTAGTCGAGACACGGCGCCGGCCACTGGTCACCGTAGGCATGCTCGATGCCGCTGTCGGGATAGCGCGCTGCGAAGAGGAGGGGGTCCGCCTCCCAGAGCAGGGCCGGGGCCTCCGGGTCGCCCTCGCCGCTCGCGTTCCACTCGAACCCGACACCCGCGGCGGCGAAGACCGGATCGCACGCTGTTCGCACCGCCTCGCGCCACGGGCCGCCGAAGGCGACCACCCTCACCGCCGGCCGATGCCGAACATCCCGCGCACGGCCTCCCGGGCGGCGTAGCGCACGGCGTACTTGAACGTCGACGACTTCACGACCTTCTCGAAGGTGCTGTCCTGCGGCTTGGCGGCTTTCGGCTTCGCAGCGGACTTGTCGGCGGACCTCGTCGCCCGTTGGGCCGCCTGTTCCCGGGCCGCCTTCTCGGCGCCCGCCTGCATCCGGGCAGCCAGCTTCTCACTGGCGGACTCGCGGTCCACGACCTGGGAGTACGTCGTCCAGCCTGGGCTGGCCTTGACCGAGGCGTCCATGGTCGCCGGGTCGGCCGGACCCATCAGCGACTCCGGTGCGCGCAGCCGGGTCCACGCGACCGGGGTCGGCGCGCCACGCTCGTTCATCACGGTGACGACCGCCTCGCCGATGCCGAGGGAGAGGATGACCTTGCCGAGGTCGTCGTACGACGAGGTCGGGTAGGTGTTGACCGTGGCCTTGAGCGCCTTGGCGTCGTTCGGGGTGGCCGCCCGCAGCTGATGCTGGACCCGGGAGCCGAGCTGGGCGAGCACGTCGTCGGGCACGTCGGTCGGGCTCTGGGTCACGAAGAAGACGCCGACGCCCTTGGAGCGGATCAGCCGCACCGTCTGCGCGATCTGGTCCAGGAACGCCTTCGATGCGTCGTCGAAGAGCAGGTGGGCCTCGTCGAAGAAGAAGACCAGCTTCGGCTTCTCGGGGTCGCCGACCTCGGGCAGGTCGTGGTAGAGGTCGGCGAGCAGCCACATCAGGAACGTCGAGAACAGCGCCGGCCGGTCCTGGAGGTTCGGCAGCTCGACCATCGACACCATGCCGCGGCCGTCGGGGGCGACCTGGAGGAGATCCTGCGACTCGAACTCCGGCTCACCGAAGAACGCGTCGGCGCCCTGGTTCTCGAACGCGATCAGCTCACGCAGGATCACGCCGGCGGTCGCGCTGGACAGGCCACCGAGGTCCTTGAGGTCGGGCTTCCCCTCGTCGCTGTTCAGGTAGTGGACCACCGCGCGCAGGTCGGCGAGGTCGAGCAGCGGCAGGCCGGCCTGGTCGGCGTAGTGGAAGACCAGGCCGAGGCTGGACTCCTGCGTCTCGTTGAGACCGAGCACCTTGCTCAGCAGGATCGGCCCGAACGACGTCATGGTCACCCGCAGCGGGATGCCGGTGCCCTGTCCGCCCAGGGCGTAGTAGGTGACCGGGAAGCCTTTCGCCTCCCAGGTCTGACCGACCGACGTGGCCCGGGCCTTGATCTTGTCGTCCTCGGTGCCGGGCGTGCTCATGCCCGACAGGTCGCCCTTGATGTCGGCGGCGAAGACCGGCACGCCGTTCGCGGAGAGCTGTTCGGCCAGCAGCTGAAGGGTCTTGGTCTTGCCGGTGCCGGTCGCACCGGCGACGAGCCCGTGCCGGTTCAGCATCCCCAGCGGGATCTTGATGTGGACTTCGGACAGGGTCGTCTCGTCGAGCATCAGCCCGCCGAGCTCCAACGCCGGGCCGGTGAACCGGTACCCGGGAGCGACGACAGCGGCGATGGGGTCCTCAGTGGCGGGATGGGTCACGGGGTGAAATCTAGTCACGGGGTCAGCCGGCGCGCTCTGCGTAGACTCGCCGCGTGATCTTCAAGCGGGTGGGCGACGGGCGACCGTATCCTCCGCACGACCTGAGCTCGCGCGCGTGGGCCGCGCTCCCGCCGCGTCAGGTGCGTCTCGACGACCTGGTCACCACGAAGGCCACCCTCCGTCTCGAGGCGCTCCTGGACGAGGACTCGACGTTCTACGGCGACCTGTTCGCCCACGTAGTCAGGTGGCGCGGCGAGCTGTACCTGGAGGACGGACTGCACCGCGCCCTCCGCGCCGCCCTCCAGCAGCGCCACGTGCTCCATGCCCGCGTCCACGAGATGACCGACGCGTGAGTCGCCCGGGCGAACGCGCATGAACCTCCACGTCAAGACGTTGCTGACCCTGACGGTCCTGGCCGTGCTGCTGTTCATCGGCGTCTCCTGGGGCTGGTCGTCGTTGACCCGGCCCTTTCCGCACAAGGCGGCTCAGCAGGACTGCTACCAGACCGAGCTCCAGCCCGGAGACCGGGTCTCGCCGCCCAAGGTGATGGTCAGCGTCTTCAACGCCAGCGATCGGGTCGGCCTCGCCGAGCGAACGATGGCCGCCTTCCAGGACCAGGGGTTCGGCGCGGGCGACGTCGGCAACGCGCCCAAGAGCGCCCAGGTCCGCTACGCCCAGATCTGGGCCGACGACCCGACGAACCCGGCGGTCCGACTGGTCGCCAGCCGGCTCGGTCACCACGTCAGGGTCGTCGCGAAGAAGCACAGCGGGGCCGGGGTGATCGTGATGGTGGGTGCGCAGTTCAAGAAGCTGGTCCAGGGCAAGCAGTCCACGAAGGTCACCGCCCCGACCACGATCTGTTCTCCGCCCACCGGCTGAGCCTGGACGGGACTGAGGTCCTACTCGCCGAGCCACCGTCCCAGGCGCCCGTGCTCGGAGACGGTGCGGAGCCGCTTCACGGTCGGCTCGCGGAGGCCATGGGGGGTCACGATGAGGACGTCGTCGCCGCGCCTCAGGACGGTACGTCGTTCGGGCACGATCGTGTGCCCGTCGCGCACCACCATGGAGACCGAGGCGCCCTCGGGCAGGCGCAGCTCGCCGACCTCGACGCCGTGGAGCCGCGAGACCTGGCTGATCGTCACCTGCAGCATGTCCGCCGACACCCGCTCCAGAGGCGCGACCTCGAGGTCCAGTGACCGCGCCTCGAGCTGGCGGGTGACGCCCAGCCATCGTGCGACAGGGGGGAGCGTCGGGCCGGTCAGCACGGTCGAGATCACGACCATCACGAACACGATGTCGAAGAGCCGCTCGGCGTCGGTCACTCCCTTGGCGAACGGGATGGTCGCGAGCACGATCGGCACCGCTCCGCGCAGCCCGGCCCACGAGACGAACCCGATCTCGCGCCACGGCATCGGCTGGACGACGGCGCTCACCCATACCGTGACCGGCCGGGCCACGAACGTCAGCATCAGGCTGACGACCACCGCGGTCCCGACGACCGTCCAGGTGATCCGGCTCGGCGTGAGCAGCAGGCCCAGCATCACGAACAGGCCGATCTGGGCCAGCCAGGCGACGCCCTCCGCGAAGGACCGGGTCGCGATCCGGTGGGGCAGCTCGGAGTTCCCCAGGACCAGCGCGGCGAGGTAGATGGCGGCGAACCCGGACGCGTGCAGGCCCGCGGCGGCGCCGTACGCGAGCAGGCTGAGACAGAGGACGGCGAGGGGGTACAGGCCGGACGACGGCAGGGCGGCGCGACGCATGAGCCAGGCCCCCCCGAAGCCGATCACGAGCCCGGTCACCACGCCGACCACCAGCTCGAACACGATGATCAGGCCCGTCACGACGGCGCCGTGCTCGGCGACCGATCCCGTGGAGATCAGGGTGACCAGGACGACCGTGGGGGCGTCGTTCAGGCCGGACTCGGCCTCGAGCGCTCCGACGAGCCGGGGCGAGAGCGGCAGGCCGCGGAGCACCGAGAACACCGCGGCGGCGTCGGTGGGAGAGGTCACCGCGCCGAGCAGGACCGCCAGCTGCCAGGGCAGCCCGAGGACGAAGTGGGCGAGCAGGGCCACGACCGCCACCGAGACGGCGACACCGAGGGTGGCCAGCGACAGGCCGAGCCGCATCGATGGCTTCACGCTGTCCCAGCTGGTGGTCAGACCGCCCTCGGCCAGGATCAGCGCCAACGCTGCGAACCCGAGGGCGTGGGCGAGCTCGGCGTTGTGGAACGTGACTCCGATGCCGACGTCGCCGAGGCCGACGCCCATCAGGAGGTAGAGCAGCAGGCTGGGCAGGCCCGCCCGCGAGCTCAGCCGCACCGCGAGGATCGCCAGCAGCGTGACCCCGGCGCCGACCAGCAGGAACACGTCCAGCTGGTGCACGTCGAAGGTCATCTTGGACACCTCTCCTCGTCCGTGTCGTCGCGAGCGGGGATGGGTCGCCTTGCGCGCACGCGCGCTGCGGCCTTCGCTGCGACCCTCCCTTCCGGCTCTGCCGGATCGGAAGGTCCGCGAGAAGGAGCGGCGATGCCCGAGTTTATCGAGCACGGCCCGCACCGCCCTCCAGCCTTCGTCCACAGCCACGAGAACTCGCGGTTTCTCCCGCCCCCGGGCCGGGCAAGCGTGGCTCCAGGGTGGCAGCTCGGAGCCACCGGGAAGGGGCACGACGATGTACGGCGACACGGCGGTGATCCGGGCTCTGGCGCGCCGGATGCGCGAGCACGGCGACGACCTCCGCCAGGAGGCCGCCGAGCTGGCGGCACGGGCCGAGACCGTGCCCTGGAGCGGCCTCGCCGCGGACGCCATGCGGCGAGTCGCACGCGAGCAGGCGGGCCTGCTGCGCGGCTGCGCCGATGCCCACGAAGCGGCTGCGGACGCGCTCGACCACCACGCCCGCGAGGTGGACCGCCTCAAGGACCTGATCGCGGCGATCGAGCACCGCGCGCTCCATCTGCTCGAGTCCGCGTCCGGGGGGCTGGCCGGCCTGGTCGGTCACATGCTCCCCGACGCGGTCGACCGGTGGGCACACGGCTTCGACCCGCCGCCCCACGGCAGCGTGGCCTGGCTCGACGTGGCCGTGCCGAGGTTGCCTTGAGCACGCCGGACCTCGTGGTCGTGCTCGACCTCGCCGTACGCCGCGGCCGGGCCACGACTCGCGTACGGGCGTGCCACGCACTGCAAGAACACCGGGTGGACACGCTGCTCGTGGCCGGGGACGACATGACGCGGGCCAGCGTCGACGTCAGCACGTGGCGGACCGAGCTGGGTCGTGTCTGCCGGGTGACCGTCCCGAGCGACGCGCCGCCCCCGCCCGCCGACGGCCCCGACCTCCCGTGGGATGTGGTCGTGGGCAGCGGCGCCGCACTGGCCGGACACCGCCCGGAGCTGAAGGCCGAGCTGCTGGCCCGCGTCGACGCGCCCCTCCGGAGGCAGGTCGACCGGTTGCACACGGCCACGGTCGGCCGGCTGCGGGTGGTCGGGATGGCGCCCTCCAGGCGACGGTTCGGCCGGTTGTCCTGGCTGTTGTTCGCGGACGGCTGGCGTGCCCTGACGCCGTACGCCGGGTCGGGAGCGGACGGTCCCCGCCCGATGCTCCGGCTCGAGCGGCGGAAGCCGGAGGACCTCGCCCGCGACGTCGCACGGTGGGTGGCGTGACTGGCGCCATGACCGCACCCGACATCCCTCCGATCACGCACGTCACCGGCGGTGTTGGCGGCCTCGCGGCGACGTACGCCGCCGTCCGCGCGCTGGCCGACCGCTTCGACGCGGCCGGCGACCACTGCCGCCGGCGGGCGGCCGACGACGCCCGCATCCTCGTCGAGCCGGACCTGCTCGAGTCGGCGCCGCTCTCACCGGTGACCTTCGCAGAGGTCGAGGCCCGGGTGCTCGACGCCACGTCCGGCGTGCATGGCGTCCTCGAGGCGTCGGTCGCCTACGAGGCGGACGCCCTGCTCGTGGGCGCGGTCGTCACGGCGTACCAGGAGTGCGACCGCTTCGTCGCCGGGTCCTTCGCCGCTCTCGACTACGCACTCGGCCGCTCGGTCGGGTACGCCGCCTCGCGGGCCGCGCCGTCTCTCGTCCTGCTCGGCCTGGTCGCCGGCCTGACCTGGGGACACCTGCCCGCGGACCTGCGGCGTCGGCTCGGCGACGACGCAGTGGAGTGGGCCGATGAGCATCCGGAGACGGTGCAGCACGGCGTGGACGGCATCGGCGGCTTCCTCGACGGACTGCTCACCGGCGTGCCGCTCACCGCTGCACCCTGGGCGCTCCCCTCGTTCCACCCGACGGCTGCGGACGCCGCCTCCGATCTGGCCGGTCTGTACCCGACCGAGGGACGACCGGAGGTACGCCGGCGCCGCGACCTGACGGTCCGGCTCGGCCGAACTCCTCCGCACGACCTGGCCGGTCTGGTGCGTCACCTCGACCAGACCAACGCACTCTCACCGTCGGACCGACCCGGCGACGCCGGGACGATCGAGGTACAGACGCTGCACGCCGCCGACGGGACCGTCCGCCACGTGGTGTACCTGCCCGGCACCGACGACCTGTCCACGACCCCCTGGAGCCCCGGCACCGACGCGCGTGACCTGCCGGCCGACCTCCGCGTCGTCGCCGGCGAGCACACGACGTACGCGGCCGGCATCGAGCGGGCGATGCGGGAGGCCGGCATCGGCCCGCACGACCCGGTGCTGCTCGTCGGCCACAGCCTGGGCGGCATCGAGGCCGCGTCGCTTCTGGCACACGGGTCCGGGTTCGACGTCACGCACGTCGTCACGGCGGGCTCTCCCATCGCCGGCCTGCACGACTTCCCGGCCCACTCCCACGTGCTCTCCCTGGAGAACCGCGGCGACATCGTCCCCCTGCTCGACGGCCGGGAGAACGCCGACTCGGTGCAACAGGTGACCGTGCAGTTCGACGACCACGAGACCTCCGTCGTCGGCAACCACGACCTCGGGCACTACGTGCACGGGGCGGCGGCAGCGGATGCATCGAGCGACCCCTCGGTGCGCGAGCAGATCGACAGCCTGCGTGCCCACGGCTTCCTCGGGTCAGGCGGCACGGCCACGAGCCAGATCTTCCAGATCACGCGTTGAAGGAGTGCGGGCCGTCAGTCCGGCCGCCGCCGGCTGAAGACGACGACCCCGGCGACAAGGAGCATGATCGCCGCGACCAGCAACGGCCACGGGCTCGACTCCTCGCCGCAGGTCTGGCTGGTGGCCGTGCTCGTGCAGATCTCGCCGGGGCCGTCGCGGTTCAGCCATGCGACGTAGAGCACCGGCGGCGCCGCACCGGCCAGCAGGCCTCCCAGGGCCCACCCGAGGGCGAACACCGACCACAACCAGGCGCCGAGGAGCAAAGCGCCCAGCAGGACGAACGGCCCTAACGAGGGCAGCGAGAGGACGCCGAAGCAGCCGGCGGCGCCGGCCACGCTCCACCCGAGGAAGGCCCGGAACGAGTCGCGGTCCGCCGTCTTCACGACCCAAGGCCCCGTCGCTCGGCCGCCCGCGCCACGGTGCGGCGTGCCCGACCCCGTACAGCCCGCACCGCCAGGGGCGGGAGCGCGTCGAGGGCCGACACGAGTGCCCCGATCGCGTCCAGCGCCACCAGCGCCTCCTCGACACTGTCCGGATCGACGGCGTCGTGGAGCTCCAGCCCGATGAAGCCGGCGGACACGGCGCGCGCGAGCCCACGCGGGTCGACCAGGCCGTGCAGCGGCGTCGGCCGCAGCACGCGGCGGAGTGCCACCTCGACCTCGGCGGACCAGCGGTCCATCGCGTACCGCGCGGCCTCGGCCAAGGTGTCGTCCCGCATCGCGCCCGTCATGACCTGCGCCATCTGCAAGACGTTGCCGGAGCGCTTCTCGGCGGCGTGCAGGTCGCGACCGAGGGTGAGGAGCTCGCCGAGGGTGGCGACGTCGGCGAGCCGGTCGCGGTACGACGCGACGGCGAGGTCGACCGACCGTCGTACGGCGGCGTCGAGCAGGCCCGAGACGGAGCCGAAGTGGTAGAACACCAGCGCCTGGTTGACCCCGGCTCGTGCGGCGACGGCGCGGGCAGACACTCCGCTCAGGCCGTCCTCAGCCAGCCCCGCCGCGGCCGCGTCGAGCAGCTTGTCGCGAGTCGTCACGGGCACCTCCGGTTGGGCGAGTGCTCGGCCCGAACTGTTGGGCGAGTGCTCGGCCCGACCGGTTGAGCAAGCGCTCAAATCGACAGCGTACGCCGACTTGAGCGCTCGCTCAATGATCTGTCAGCGTCTGCGGAGCCGGAGGAACAGGACGATGCCGGCCACGAGCAGGGCGGCTGCCACCGCGATGAACGGCCACGGGCTCCACTCGTCGGTGCAGCTCAGGGCCCGGTCGTCGCCACGACATACCTCGCCTGGGCCGCCGCGGTTGAGCCAGGCGACGTACAGCAGCGGCGCGGCAGCCCCGCTGACGAGCCCGGTCAGGCTCGACCCGAACCCCTGCCGCCACAGCATGCCGGCGCACAGGACCAGGGCGACCAGCAGCACGAAGGGGCCGATCGTGAGGATGCTCAGCACACCCAGGCACAGCGCGGCACCCGCGACGCACCAACCGAGGAAGGCTCCGACCGAGTCGGCGGGCCCCGCCACGACTCTCCCCGGTCCGCGGCTCATGGGTGCGGTACCGCGAGGTCGGACGGGTCGGTGTTGGCGCCGCACAGGACGACCGCCATCTGCTCGTCTGCGTCGGGCCGATAGGCGCCGGTGAGCAGGGCTGCAACCGGAGCCGCCGCGCCCGGCTCGAGTGCGAGCCGGTACCGGTCCCAGACCCGCCGCCGGGCCTCGAGGATCGCGTCGTCGTCGACCAGCACGCTCTCCACGCCGGTACGCCGAGCAACCTCCCAGGCGATCGAGCCGATCCGACGAGCGCCCAGGGAGTCCGCGGCCACGCCCGACACGGACACGTCGACCGGTTGCCCGGCGGCCACGGCCGCGTGCAGCGTGCGCGCGGTGGCGGGTTCGACGCCGACGACCAGCGCCGTCCCCTCCAGCGCGGTGGCGATCCCGGCCATCAGCCCGCCACCCCCGACGGCGACCAGTACCTTGTCGACGCCGCGGCCCAGCTCGGCCAGCTGCTCGACGAGCTCGAGACCGATCGTCCCGGCGCCGGCGCAGATCTCCGGCTGGTCGTAGGCGTGGCAGTACACCGCGCCGGTGTCGGCGACGTGCTCCATCGCCGCCTCGTACGCATCGGCGTACTCGGTGCCACGTGCGACGACCGTCGCGCCGTACTCGTGCAGCCGCTCGAGCTTCGTCGGTGACGATGTCGTGGGCACGAACACCGTGGCCGGCACGCCGACGGCTCGCGCGGCGAACGCGTTCGCCAGCCCGGCGTTGCCACCGGACGCGACCACGATGCCGACCGCCCGGTCGAGCTCGCCGCGCTCCTGCGCGGACAGGATCCGGTTGAAGGCGCCCCGCGGCTTGAACGTGCCGGTGTGCTGGAGCAGCTCGAGCTTCAGGCAGCCACCGCCCGGCAGCCAGTCGTCACCCGGATCGACGACCTGCACCGGCGTACGTCGGAGGTGCCCGTGGATGCGGTCTGCTGCCTCATCGATGTCCGCGCGGTCCAGCACGCCGACATCGTCGCACCCACGCGGGACGTCATACGGATCGCGGGCTATGGGTCTCACTTCGTATGACGTCCTCCGACGCCAGCTGGTGGAGCGCGTGGCGGTGGCGGCGGGATTTGAACCCGCGGTGGACTTGCGCCCACAAACGCTTTCGAGGCGTTCTCCTTAGGCCGCTCGGACACGCCACCGCCCGAGAGGCTACCCGAGGCGCTGGTGGCCGAAGAAATCGTCCAACAACGCCGAGCACTCCTCGGCGAGGACTCCCCCGACCACCTCCGGGCGGTGGTTGAGGCGCCGGTCGCGGACGACGTCCCAGAGCGAGCCGACCGCTCCGGCCTTGGGGTCGAAGGCACCGAAGACGAGCCGGTCGAGGCGCGCGAGCACGATCGCTCCGGCACACATCGTGCAGGGCTCGAGGGTCACCACGAGGGTGCACCCCGAGAGCCGCCACCCACCCACGGCCTCGGCCGCGCGACGTACGGCGACGAGCTCTGCGTGGCCGGTCGGGTCACCGTCGCGCTCGCGCACGTTGTGGCCGCTGCCGATCACCGACCCGGCCGCGTCGAGGACCACGGCACCGATCGGCACGTCACCCGACTCGAGTGCGCAGCGCGCCTCCTCGATCGCGGTGCGC
>JAICSC010000390.1 GCA_025937085.1 Nocardioides sp. | reverse complement strand
GGACGCTGGCCCGCGAGCTGGACCCGTCCCTGGTGGAGGCGACGTACGCCTGGCTGCCAGGGCCCCACTACGAGACGCTGGCCGAGGCCGAGTGGGTACGCCGCGTCGGCGGCGACGTGATCGGGATGTCGACGGTGCCCGAGGCGATCGCGGGAAGAGAATGTGGCCTGGAGGTGCTCGGACTTTCGACGGTGACGGCCGTCGAGGGGCAGGACTCGGGCATCGACCCCAGCGAGGTGGTGGCCGTCGCGGAACGCACGGCCGCACGGATGGGCCCGCTGCTCGCGGACCTGGTGAGCAGAGCCTTTGAGAAGGGAAGACTGCCATGACCACCATCGACGAGTCGTCCACGCGCAGGGCCCCGGCGGCGCCGGGCGCCATCGAGGCCAACGGCATCAACGTCATCGACGAGTCCGAGCGGAAGGGCACGCCGGCCGGGCTGTTCTGGCCCTGGTGCGCGTCCAACATCTCGGTGCTCGCGGTGGCGTACGGCGCCTTCGTGCTCGGGTTCGGGATCGGGCTCTGGCAGGCGGTCATCGCCGCGGTCCTCGGCGCGGTGGTGTCGTTCTTCCTCGTCGGGCTGGTCTCGATCGCCGGCAAGCGCGGTTCGGCTCCGACGCTCGCCCTGTCGCGCGCGGCGTTCGGGCGCTGGGGCAACACCTTGCCCTGCGTGGTCTCCTATGTCCTCCTGGTCGGCTGGGAGACGGTGCTCGTCGCGCTGTCCACGCTGGCGACCGCGACCGTCTTCGAGCGGCTCGGCTGGAGCCACGGTGACGGCACCAAGGTGGCCGCCTTCGTGGTGGTCGCGCTGGTGATCGTGCTGGCCGGGATCATGGGCTTCGACCTGATCATGCGGCTGCAGAAGTACCTCACCATCGCGCTGATCATCGTGACCGCCGTGTACGTCGTCCTGACCTGGGATCACATCCACCTGTCCACCGCCCGCGCGATTCCGCACGGCGACACCAGCGCCGTGATCGGCGGCGGCATCCTGGTGATGACCGGGTTCGGCGTCGGCTGGGTCAACGCCGCGGCCGACTACTCCCGCTACCTGCCGCGTCGTGCCTCGACCGCCGGGGTCGTGTGGTGGCCCACCTTCGGGGGCAGCCTGCCGGTCGTGCTGCTCGTCGCGTACGGCGTCCTTCTGGCCGGCTCGTCGCAGAAGCTCAGTGACGCGATCGGCTCGGACCCGATCGGTGCGCTGACCACGATCCTGCCGACGTGGTTTCTGCTGCCGTTCGCGATCGTCGCGGTGCTCGGCCTGGTCAGCGGGGCGGTGATGGACATCTACTCGTCCGGGCTCACCCTGCTCACGCTGGGTGTGCGCATCCCGCGGTGGACGGCAGCGGCGTTCGACGGGGTCCTGATGGTCCTCGGCGCGATCTACATCGTCTTCTACTCCTCCAGCTCCTTCATCTACCTCTTCGAGGCGTTCCTGATCGTCCTCGGCGTCCCGATGGCCGCCTGGTGCGGCGTCTTCCTGGCCGACCTGCTGCTGCGCCGCCGCGACTACGACGAGGCGTCGCTGTTCACCTCGCGCGGCGTCTACGGCTCGTTCCGGCTCAGCGCCGTGCTGTTCATGGCCCTGGGCACATTCGTCGGCTGGGGTCTGGTCATCGACACCACGGGTCAGGGCAAGGGACTCGACTGGCTCGGGTACTTCCTCGACCCGTTCGGCTTCGGCGGCAAGGGGGGGTCATGGGCCTACGCCAACCTCGGCGTTCCGTTCGCCCTCGCGATCGGGTTCGTCGGCTACCTGCTGTTCGGGGCCGCCGCCGTACGCCGACAGGAGCGGCAGCCGCGCCGGGACGAGACCGAGGCGCAGCCGGCGGGCGCGTGACTCGTGCCTGATCTGAGGGGCGTGATCTGAGGGGCGTGATCTGAGCGGCGTGATCCGAGGGCGCATCTGAAATCGGGGCCGTCCCCTCGTACTGCCGCGCCACCATGGGATGCAGACGAATCCGCACTTCCCACGGTGTGTACGCCATGGGAAGTGCCAGCTTCTCTACATCCCATGGTGAACCGACACGACCCGCGTGACGCTCAGAGGACGACCACGGACCTCAGCACGCTCTGCCCGTCTTCCGGGGCCCGGTGCATCTTCTCGAACGCCGCCTCCACGTCGCCCAGCCCGATCTCCTCGGACACGAACGCGTCGAGGTCGAGCCGGCCCTGCTGGTAGAGCGAGACCAGCATCGGGAAGTCCCGCGAGGGCAGGCAGTCGCCGTACCACGACGACTTCAGCGCCCCACCGCGCCCGAAGACGTCGATCAGCGGGATGTCGGGGATCCGCATGTCGGGCGTCGGAACGCCGACGAGTACGACGGTGCCGGCCAGGTCGCGCGCGTAGAACGCCTGCTTCCAGGTCTCGGGCCGGCCCACGGCGTCGATGACGACGTCGGCGCCGTTGCCGCCGGTCAGCTGCTGGATCGCCGGCACCGGATCGGTGTCCGTGCTGTTGATCGTGTGCGTGGCGCCCATCCGGCGGGCGCCCTCGAGCTTCCGATCGTCGACGTCGACGGCGATGACCGTGTCGGCTCCGG
>JAICSC010000349.1 GCA_025937085.1 Nocardioides sp. | reverse complement strand
TTCAGCGGGTCAGGTTCTCCCCGAACCCGATGGGCTCGCGGGTGAACAGGTACGTCGCCCAGTTGAGCTTGGTGACCGTGCCGTCCGCCGCGCGGGTCACCCGGAGCAGCTCACCGCGCTCGCGGCCGGCGACGTCGCGGTACACGTCGTCCTCGACCTCGACGAAGCGGGACGGCGCCAGGTTCGCAGCCGCAGGCTTGTCGACGCGCGCCCTGAGCTCGCCCTGCTCGACCCAGAACACGAACGGCTGACCCTCGGAGAACCACCGGCCGAGCACCCCGCGGAGCTCGTCGGGCACCGAGGTGCCGGGGCGCCACGGCTCGGGCTCGACCGGGTCGTGCTCGACGACGTGCTCGGCGAGCTCGATCGCGAACGCGTCCGGCGGGACCGGCGCGGTGTTGTTCATCAGGGTGATCCCGCCGGTGCCGGACTCGCGGTGGGTGAAGACGCCGGTGATGTGTCCGGGCATCCCGCCGGTGTGGCCGACGTACGTGCGCCCGGTGGGACCGGTGCCGGTGCGCACCAGGAAGAAGCCGAGGCCCATCGCGGCGTTCCAGTTCTCGGGCGTGAGCAGCACCTGCGGCTGGCACATCTCCTCGAGCGTGTCGGCCGAGAGCAGCTCGCCTGGATCGGCGACGAACGCCGACCACCTCGCCAGGTCGTTCGCGGTGCTGGCCAGACCGCCGCACGGCGCCAGCGCCCGGAGATCCATCACCGGCTCCTCGCGCGGCACGTCGTCGTACGCCGGGACGTAGTAGCCGGTGACGTGCGGCCCGCCGTCGAACCCGTTGCTGGTGCGCGTCATCTCCAGCGGCTCGAGGAGGCGAGCCGACAGCGACTCGGTCCACGGGCGCTGGTCGAGCTCCTCGATCAGCTGACCGAGCATCGCGAAGACGACGTTGGAGTAGTGCCAGTGGTCGTGCGGCCTGAGCACCCTCTCGACCTCGTCGAAGTCGCGGCGCAGCTCCTTCGCGCTCGGGTTCTCCAGCGTCTCCCAGACGTCGCCGAGCGGCTCTCGCGCCATGCCGGAGACGTGGGCGAGGCACTGCCGGATCGTGATCGGGTGGGAGACCTCGGGCACGTGGTCGCCCAGCAGGTCGTCGAGGGTGAGGCGGCCCGCGTCCCGCAGCTGCATCACCATCACCGCGATGAAGGTCTTGGTGTTGGACGCGATCAGGAACTGGTCGTCGGCGGTTGGTGCGCGGTCGGCTCCCACGTCGGCCCGGCCGATGCCCTCGCCCCAGGCCAGCCGGCCGCCGCGGGCGACGCCGGCGAACAGTCCGGGGACGCGGCCCTCACGCTGCTTGTCGAGTGCGATCCGACGAAGCCGGCGGGTGGTGGAGTCCTGCAGCGGTGGCACGACGCGCACGTTACCGGGCGGTCACTCGTCGAGGTGAAGCTCCCTGCGCCGGGCCGTCCAGCGGTCGTTGATGCCGTGCAGCTCGTCGAGGATGAACCGCATGAACTCCCGGGAGACCATGAGCCGGTAGTGGGCCGGGTCGTCGGGACCCAGGTCCACGATGCCCCGGTCGAGCGCGGTGATCATCGGCGCGTAGATGGTGTCGGCCTGGAGGAGGGTGTCGTGCCACGCCTCGTCGTCGACCACGAAGACGTCGCGCCGGGAGCCGCGCTCGCGCTCGCGGCGTACCATCCCGACACCGTCGAGGTACTTGACCGCGCCCGACACCGCGGCCGGACTCACCCCGAGCGTCTCGCCGATCTCGGCGGCCGTCATCCGCCCGTCCTCGTCGACCATGACGGCGGCGAAGATCCGGGACGGGAGCCGGGCGAGGCCCGCGCTCGTCAGAGCGGCGCCGAGCCGTTCGACGAAAGCGGCCCGCTGAGCGGGGGTCGACATGTCACACATTCTAACGAGTTCAGAAATTATTGAAAGTTGTGTAGCCTGATGGGCGTGACCGAAGCCATCGTCGACATCTCGGACCTCATCAAGACCTTCGGCAGCACCAGGGCCCTCGACGGCCTCGATCTCACCGTCACCCGTGGTGAGGTGCACGGCTTCCTCGGCCCGAACGGCGCCGGCAAGTCGACGACCATCCGGGTCCTGCTCGGCCTGCTCCGCAAGGACTCCGGCGACGTCCGGCTGTTCGGCGGCGACCCCTGGGCGGACGCCGCCCGGCTCCACCGGCGCCTTGCCTACGTGCCCGGCGACGTCAACCTCTGGCCGAACCTGACCGGGGGCCAGGTCATCGACCTGCTCGGCCGCTTGCGCGGCGGCCTCGACGAGGAGCGCCGCCGGGAGCTCATCGAGCGGTTCGAGCTGGATCCGACGAAGAAGGGGCGCAGCTACTCCAAGGGGAACCGGCAGAAGGTCGCCCTGGTGGCCGCGCTCGCCTCCGACGTGGAGCTGCTCGTGCTCGACGAACCGACGTCCGGGCTCGACCCGATCATGGAGTCGGTCTTCCAGCAGTACGTCGAGCGGTTCCGCGCCGACGGCGGCACGGTGCTGCTGTCGAGCCACATCCTCGCCGAGGTGGAGCGCCTGTGCGACCGGGTGAGCATCATCCGGGCGGGCCGCTGCGTCGAGACCGGCACCCTGACCGACCTGCGTCACCTGACCCGCACCTCGGTGGTCGCCGAGCTCGCCCGGCCGGTCACGGGGCTGGCCGAGCTGCCCGGCGTCCACGACGTCGACGTGCAGGGGGACCGCGTGATGTTCGAGGTCGACACCGCACGGCTCGATGGTGCTGTCGGGCTCCTCCACGGGGCCGGCATCCGGTCCCTGACCGCGACCCCGCCCACGCTCGAGGAGCTGTTCCTGCGCCACTACGGCGACGAGATCACCGCCGACGAGGAGGCCGACGCGTCATGACCGGCGCGGCGACCTTCCTGCGGGCCTTCCTGCGCCGCGACCGGTGGCACTACCTGTGGTGGGCGCTCGGCGCCACGCTCCTGTACTACAGCCAGGCCGTGAGCGTGAAGGGGCTCTACACGACCCAGGCGGAGTTCGACAAGGCTGCTGCGAGCATGCAGGGCAACACCGCGTTCATCGCGATGGCCGGACCGGCCCGCGCGCTCAACACCATCGGCGGACAGGTCATGTGGCAGGCCTCGGCGTTCGGTGCCGTCGTCGTCGGGCTGATGAGCATGTTCCTGGTCGGCCGGCACACCCGTGCGGAGGAGGAGAGCGGACGCGACGAGCTGCTCCGGGCCTCGGCGGTCAGCCGGCACGCGTCGCTGACCGCGGCCCTGACCAATGCGCTGCTGGCGAATGTCGTGGTCGGAGCGCTCGTCGCCGTGAGCCTGGTGACCTTCCCGTTGGACGCGCCGGACTCGATCGCCGTCGGCGTGGGGGTGACCCTGTGCGGCTGGGTCTTCACCGGCACGGCGCTGGTCGCGGCGCAGCTGACCTCGTCGACCCGGAGCATGTACGGGACAGCAGGCACCGTCATCGCGGTCGCCTACGCCCTGCGTGCGATCGGCGACGTGGGCAACCCAGCGCTGTCGTGGCTGTCGCCGATCGGCTGGTACCAGGGCATGCACCCCTACTCGGGCCTGCGCTGGTGGCCGGGCCTGCTGCTGCTCGCGCTGGCCGCGGCC
>JAICSC010000144.1 GCA_025937085.1 Nocardioides sp. | reverse complement strand
TACCCGGGCCACCGCCTCCTTACGACGCCCCGTCGCGGCCGCGGGTGCGACAGTGGCCGGCCGTCCTGCGTCGACGGTGGGGGCGCTCTCGGAGGTGTACGCCACGCCCTGCTCGTCGGTCTTGATCGTCTCGGTCGCGGCGCCGTCAGTCGTGGTGGTGGTCTCGTCAGCCACTGATGTTCCTTCGGTTGTCTGATGTGCAGTCGTCGGGCCAGCCTTCGGGGTCGCCGGGCGCGCTGGGCTCGTTGGGATCGCCGGGCTCGTTGGGGTCGCCGGGCTCATTGGGAGACCTGCGTGATCTCGAACGGCTTGGCCTGCTGGGCCTGGTGCGGGTGGGTGGGGCCGGCGTACACCTTGAGCTTCTTGAGCATCTGGCGGCCGAGCTTGTTCTTGGGCAGCATCCCCCACACAGCCCCCTCGACGACCTTGCGGGCGTCCTTCTCCAGCTGCCGCCCCACGGGGACGGCGCTGAGGCCACCGGGGTAGCCGGAGTGACGGTAGAGGAGCTTGCTGTTCAACTTGTCGCCGGTCAGGGCGACCTTCTCCGCGTTCACGACGATGACGAAGTCGCCCATGTCCATGTGTGGCGCGAAGGTCGGCTTGTGCTTGCCACGCAGGAGGTTGGCCACCTGGACGGCGAGCTTGCCGAGGACGATGTCGGTGGCGTCGATGACGTGCCACTCGCGCTGGACGTCGCCGGGCTTGGGGCTGTACGTACGCACGTGCGTCTGCCTCACTCGTTCGTTGGTTCCGGCAGACGGTCATCGGCCGGAAGTGCTGCCACGGCCTCTGACGAACGCCTCCTGAGGAGGTAATCTGCCCGGCTTCCCCTGGTTGAGCGGGATCCGGGTCTGCCCCGCCGGTGGTCTGGACAAGCTCGACCGATACGGCGGAACGGCAGGGGTCGCGACCGGACAATCTACCGGCTGACCAGGTCAGCGGCCAAAACGCGACCGGTTTCGCTCTCCGTGGGACCCCGAAGTAGGTTGGCAGGGTGACTGACTCCCTCACCGTCCGCGACAACCGCACCGGCCAGGAGTACGACGTACCGATCGAGAACGGCACGGTCAAGGGCGCGGACCTCGGCACCATCAAGGACCGCGACGGCGCCCGGCTCGCGGTGTACGACCCCGGGTTCGTCAACACCGCGTCCTGCAAGAGCAGCGTGACGTTCATCGACGGTGACGAAGGCATCCTGGAGTACCGCGGCTACCCGATCGAGCAGCTGGCCGAGAAGTCGACTTTCCTCGAGGTCGCCTACCTGCTGGTGCACGGGGAGCTGCCGTCGAAGACCCAGTACGAGAACTGGGTGCACGACATCACCTACCACACGTTCGTCCACGAGAACATCAGGACGTTCATGGAGGGCTTCCGGTACGACGCGCACCCGATGGGGATGCTGATGGCCTCGGTCGGCGCGCTGTCGACGTTCTACCCCGACGCCCGCCACATCGACGACGACGAGATCCGCCGGCTCCAGATCGTGCGGATGATCGCGAAGATGCCGACCCTCGGCGCGTGGTCGTTCCGGCACGCCCAGGGCAAGCCGTTCGTCTACCCCGACAACGAGCTCGGCTACACCGCCAACTTCCTGTCGATGCTGTTCCGGATGAGCGAGGACCGCTTCGCTGCCGACGAGCGGCTGGTCAAGGCCCTCGACGTGCTGTTCATCCTGCACGCAGACCACGAGCAGAACTGCTCGACCAACGCCGTCCGCTCGATCGGCTCCTCGCAGGTCGACCCCTACTCGGCCGTCGCCGGCGGCATCGGCGCGCTGTACGGCCCGCTGCACGGTGGTGCGAACGAGGCGGTGCTGCGGATGCTGCGCCGCGTCGGCAAGAAGGAGAACATCCCCGACTTCATCGAGGGCGTGAAGAACGGCGACGAGCGGCTGATGGGCTTCGGCCACCGCGTCTACAAGAACTACGACCCCCGGGCGACGATCATCAAGAAGGCCTGTGAGGACGTCTTCGAGGTGACCGGGGTCAACCCGCTCCTCGAGATCGCGATGGAGCTGGAGAAGATCGCCCTGGAGGACGACTACTTCGTCTCCCGCAAGCTCTATCCCAACGTCGACTTCTACTCCGGCCTGATCTACGAGGCGTTCCAGTTCCCGCCGGAGATGTTCACGGTGCTGTTCGCGATCGGCCGTACGCCGGGCTGGCTGGCCCAGTGGCTCGAGCTCGTGCAGGACAAGGAGCAGAAGATCGCCCGGCCCAAGCAGATCTACACCGGCCAGCGGACGCTCGAGTTCACCCCGGCGTCCGAGCGCTGGGCCTGACTCCGACCGAGGTTTCAGCAGCTTCACCATGGGATGTAGGTGAACCTGCACCTCCCACGGCGTACACACCGTGGGAAGTGCGAACTCCTCGACATCCCATGGTGGAGCTGCGCATGGTGTGGCCGACGACTCACCACACGAGCCTGGAAATGGGAGGCGGTGGTGCCCGGCCGCTTGGGAGGATCGAGCCGTGCCGACCTTGACCACCTCCGCCGACCTGGAGGCCCAGCTCGACCACCTGCGCGCCGCTCCCGCCGAGATCGGCACCCTGGAGATGGTCGTCCGCCGGCCGGACGTGGGGGCTCGGGAGGTCGTCGACGAAGGACAGCTCGACGAGTCGGGCGGGCTCGTCGGCGACAACTGGCGCAGCCGCGCCACGTCGCGCGCGGTCGCCGAGGGCCGTCACCTGGACGCGATGGTCACGGTGATGAGCGCCCGGATGGTGGGCCTCCTCGGCGACACCGAGGAGGAGCGCGCGCTGGCGGGAGACCAGCTGTACGTCGATCTCGACATCTCCCACGACAACCTCCCCGCCGGCACGCGCCTGCTCATCGGCGACACGGCCGTCCTGGAGGTGACCGCGAAACCCCATGCCGGCTGCAAGAAGTTCCTCGCCCGGTTCGGCCCGGACGCGCTCGCGTTCGTCAACGGCGAGACCGGCGCAGCGATGAGGCTGCGAGGCCTGAACGCCCGCGTCGTCCGAGGCGGCGTCGTACGCCGGGGTGACCTGGTACGCCGGCTCCCGGTGGATCCACACTGAGCCGTTCTTCACGACCCCCCAGGGCTGTCTCAGCGTCCTCCCAGACTCGCCCGGCAACGTTCGGGTCATGACGAACGACCCGTACGGCCGGAATGAGCCGGACGACCGGAGCGAGTGGGGCCAGGAGCCGCCTTCCCCACCCGCGACCTGGTCGCCGTACGGTTACGCAGCCCGACCGGAGGACGGCCGCTCCACCCTCGGCCAGGACGTCACCGGACCGGTTCTCCCGCCGGACCGACGTCCCCGTCACGGGCTGCGCGGAGGGAGGCTGGCCGCCACCGTGGTGGCGGCCAGCCTGATCTTCGGCGGTGCCGCCGGTGTGGGCGGTGCTGCAATCTGGACCTCGAGCCACGACACCGTGCAGTCCTCGCCGGTACTCACGCAGACCGGCGGCACGACCGCTCAGACCGCCACCACCGGATCCATCGAGAAGGTCGCCCACAGCGTGCTGCCGTCGGTGGTGATGATCGACGTCAGCGGCCCGAACGGTGAGGGCTCCGGCTCCGGGATCATCCTGAGCGGGGACGGCAAGATCCTCACCAACAACCACGTGGTCGCGGTCGCCGGGCGATCCGGCACGCTGAACGTCGCGTTCAACGACGGCTCCCACGCTCCGGCCAAGATCCTCGGCACCGACCCGCTGACCGACACCGCAGTGATCCAGGCCCAGGGCGTCAAGAACCTCACCCCGGCCACGCTCGGGCACTCCTCGAGTCTCCAGGTCGGGCAGAGCGTGGTCGCGATCGGCTCGCCGTTCGGTCTCGACGCCACGGTCACCAGCGGCATCGTCAGCGCCCTCAACCGGCCGGTGAACGTCGGGCAGGTCAGCCAGGGCAACTCCACGGTCTACCCCGCGATCCAGACCGACGCGGCGATCAACCCCGGCAACTCCGGCGGGCCGCTGGTCAACCTCTCCGGCGAGGTGGTCGGCATCGACGCGGCGATCCAGACCGCGACCGACACCACCGGCCAGGGCGAGCCGGGATCGATCGGCCTCGGCTTCGCGATCCCGATCGACGAGGTCCTGCCGATCGTGCAGCAGATGATCAAGGGCGAGACCCCGACCCACGCGCGGCTCGGCATCGGTGTCGAGAACGCCTCGTCCGGCACCGGCGCCCAGATCACCGACGGCGCCAAGATCAGCCAGGTCAACAGCGGCTCGGCGGCCGCGAACGCGGGACTGAAGTCCGGCGACGTCATCACCAAGGTCGACGACCACCTGATCACGTCGTCCGACTCGCTGGTGGCGATCATCCGGTCCTACCGGCCGGGCGACAAGGTCGACGTCACCTACCAGCGCGGTGGCAGCACCCACATGGTCCGGATCACGCTCGACTCCGACGCGGCGACCCAGAACTCATGACGGACTCCTGAACTCGGGACCCGGGCGAGCGTCCAGAGCGCCGGTGACGCCCCCGGGTCCTGAGCGTCGCCGGTGAGGCGCGGACGAAGTCCGCGCCTCACCACGACGTGAACGGCGCAGCGAGCTCGCTCGCAAGCCGCAGGATCACCAACCAGCGCGGACGAAGTCCGCGCCCCACCCCCGACGTGAACCGCGCAGCGAGCTCGCTCGCAAGCCGCACTTTTCAGCGTGCGCGCTTGACGCGGGTCTCGTCCCAGACGGGGCCGTCGGACTCGTAGACGTCGCCGTCGGCGCCATAGACGAGGAAGCGGTCGAAGCCCCGAGCGAACCAGCGGTCGTGGGTGACCGCGACGACGGTGCCCTCGAAGGCCTCGAGGCCGTCCTCGAGCGCCTCGGCGGACTGGACGTCGAGGTTGTCGGTCGGCTCGTCGAGCAGCAGCAGGGTGGCTCCGGACAGCTCGAGCAGCAGGATCTGGAAGCGCGCCTGCTGACCGCCGGAGAGCGACTCGAACCTCTGCTCCGAGGCGTGGGCCAGCTCGTAGCGGTCGAGCACCCGGGCGGCGGCCTCACGGCCCATCCCGGCGCGGCCGTCCGGCCGGCCGTCTCCGCGATGCAGGATCTCCAGCAGCGTCCGCCCCACCAGCTCCGGGTGCTCGTGGGTCTGCACGAACCAGCCCGGTCGCACGCGCGCACCCAGCTTGGCCTTGCCGGTGTGCCGCACCGGTTCGATCGGGGTGTCGTCCACTGGGCGATGCTCGACATCGGGGTCGGAGCCGCCCGCGGCCAGCAGCCGCAGGAAGTGCGACTTCCCGGAACCGTTGCTGCCCAGCACCGCGACCCGCTCGCCGTACCACACCTCGAGACCGAACGGATGCATGAGGCCGGTGAGCTCGAGGTCCTCGCAGACGACCGCGCGCTTGCCGGTGCGACCACCCTTGAGGCGCATCGAGACCTGCTGCTCGCGGGGCTGCTCGGTCGGCGGGCCGGCCTCCTCGAACTTCCGCAGACGTGTCTGCGCGGCCTTGTACTGCGAGGCCATCCCGTCGTTGTACTCGGCCTTGATCTTGAGCCGGAGCACCAGCGCCTTGATCTTGGCGTGCTCCTCGTCCCACCGCCGGCGCATCTCCTCCAGGCGCGCGAAGCGGTCGCGCCTCGCCTCGTGGTACGACGCGAACCCGCCCGGGTGGGTCCACACCAGGTTGCCGCCGCCCGAGGCGCCGAGCTCGACGGTCACGATCCGGGTCGCGGTGTTGTTCAGCAGCTCCCGGTCGTGGCTGATGAACAGGATCGTCTTCTCCGACTCGCGGATGCGGCCCTCGAGCCAGATCTTGCCGGGTACGTCGAGGAAGTTGTCGGGCTCGTCGAGCAGCAGGACCTCGTCGGGACCGGCCAGGAGGTACTCGAGCACCAGCCGTTTCTGCTCGCCGCCGGAGAGCGTGCGCAGCTCGCGGTACTTGGCACGGTCGTAGGGCACGCCCAGACCGCGGACCGTACAGACGTCCCAGATGACCTCCAGGTCGTAGCCACCGGCGTCGGCGTACTCGGCCAGCGCCTCGGCGTACCGCATCTGGGTCTTCTCGTCGTCGTTCTCCATCAGCGCCAGCTCGCAGCGCTCGACGGCAGCCGTCGCCTCCCGCACGCGCTCAGGCGAGACCGACAGGAGGAGGTCGGCGACGGTCGGGGCGGGCCCGAGCCCCAGACCGACCATCTGCCGCATCACGCCGAGGCCGCCGCTGCGGGTGATCACACCGGCCTGCGGCACGAGGTCGCCGGTGATGATCCGCAGGAGGGTGGTCTTGCCGGCGCCGTTGGCGCCGACCAGGGCCACCTTGGCGCCGTCACCCACCCGGAAGGAGACGTCGTCGAGCAGCACCCGGCCGTCGGGCAGCTCGAAGTGCACACCGGCGACGTCCACGTGACCCACGAGCAGTCATTGTCCGTGACGCTCCGAACCCGCGCACCCGGATATCAGCGGGCGTTCTCCCGCAGCGACGAGGTTCGCGCGCCGCGCACGGTCAGGAACGCGAAGCCCGCGGCGGCGACCACGAGCAGGACGAGGACGACGGCGCTGAGCGTTACCGCCGAGCCGACGTCGAACGACGGCACGACGCGCGGCACGAGGCTCGAGTCGACGAAGCCGAGGGTCACGGTCCGCACCACGACGTACTGCGCGATCCCGCCGGCCGCGACACCGGCGAGCGCGGCGGCACCGAGGACGACGACGAACTCCGCGACGACGCCGACCATCACCGCGCGTCGCTTGA
Organism: Nocardioides sp.; assembly: GCA_025937085.1. Taxonomy (GTDB): domain Bacteria; phylum Actinomycetota; class Actinomycetes; order Propionibacteriales; family Nocardioidaceae; genus Nocardioides. Next base: position 1,773 of record JAICSC010000144.1, on the reverse strand, counting down.
CCCCGACCACGCGCAGGGACGCCGCGTCGCGACGGCGGGCCGGGAGCTGGACGGCCAGGTTGGCCGCCAGCCCGGCCAGCGCCAGCAGGATGACCAGTGCGGTGATCACGACGTACAGGCGCAGGGCGAGCGCGAACGCGTCCTGGTCGAGCACGTGCTTGGTCTGGACCTCGCTGGTCGGGTGGGACAGACCGCGCGCGCTGAGCGCGTCGAGGATCGCCTGCGGGGTGTCGTTGCGGGCCCAGATGTAGACGAGGGTGTCGCTGTTGTCCAGCGAGGCGCTGCGGACGAAGGCGGTGAAGTCGATCAGGGTGCCGGAGGGTCCGCGGAACGGCAGCGACTCGGCCGCTGCTCCGGCCGGCGCGACCTTGAAGAGTCCCGAGGCCCCGGTGGGCAGCTGGTGGTGCTCGGCGGCGAGCCGGCCGTAGAGCACCGGTACGACGGCGGGGACGTCGGTGGGGCCGATGCCGGCATAGGACTCCGGGGTGTTGGAGCGGAACGTGATGACCTGCCGGCCCTGCCGGAGGACGACCTGCTCGACCGCCTGCTTGGTGTTGATGATCATCGGGGCCTGCGGCCGCCACGGGCCGTCGAGCACGCCGCGGACCGGCGTGCCGTCGGCGGTGATGGACTCGATCGTGGCCTGGCCGTGCATGGCCTCGACCAGGGCCGACGGGCCGCCGAAGCTGATCGTCTCGATCTGGCAGCCGTGCTCGCAGCCCTTGATCGGGGTCGTCCGGGTCGACTTCCCGTGTGGGAAGGGGCGGAGGTTGAGATCACGCAGGTCGCCCGTGTCGTCGAGGACGCGGACCGCGACACCCAGCTCGCTGAAGTCGCCGACGACCTGGTTGTCGATCGACATCGTCAGCGAGGTTCCCGAGAACGTCACCGGTGGCCGTCGCGGCCCGAGCTCGCGGGCGATGTCGCCGGCACTGCGCCCCGGCGTCCACTGGGCCGGCCACGAGGCGACGCGGGCCAGGCGCGGCGCGTCGACGATGACCCGGGGCTGCAGGACGGAGGTGGCCTCGTCGGCGTTCGGGAAGTCCTGAGCGGCAGCCATCAGCCACTGCCCCTTCGGGTCGAGCTCGTGCGTGAGTCCGACCGCCCGCGGGAGCGACAGCTGGGTCGAGAACGACAGCGGCGCCCCCACCTGGGTGGCGGCCGCGCTGGCACGCCAGGTCGACGCTGCGAGCGACACCCCGACCGCGAACACCGCGACGGTGAGGGCGGCGGTCACCGGGAGGATCACCATCGTGCCCTCGCGACGCCGGCGGACGGTGCGCGCCGCGACGTACGACGACAGCGCGCGTCGTCGGCTCGACCAGCGCACCCACAGCCCGGCGATGCCGAGCACCAGGAGCCCGACCAGGAGTCCCGAGGCGACCGCCAGCAGGATCGGCAGCGCGAGGTCGGTGGCGTCGGGCTTGGCCGGGTGGTTGCGGCTGGCAGCCGTGACCAGGGCCGCGGCGGCGAGCGCCACGAGGGCGAGCCGGACGATCATCACGGCCCGCCCGGCCTTGGCCGGACGGCGTACGCCGGCGATCTGTGAGCTGAGCGGCTCGCTGACCGCATCGCGGACCACGACAGCGGCCACGAGCGCGGTCACGACGACGACCCCCACGACCGCGAGGGCGCTGGCGAGGATGAAGGGTACCGGCAGGTCGGGCACCAGCCAGCGCCTGGCCAGGGCGCGTGCCGAGAGGTAGCCCAGCACGACACCCAGCGGCGTCGCGACCACGAGGACCACCAGCGGCTCGAGCATGCCGAGGAACC
>JAICSC010000005.1 GCA_025937085.1 Nocardioides sp. | reverse complement strand
GCTCGGCCACCACCTTGTCACGGGCCTCCTGCCGGTTCTGCGCGAGCAGGATCAGCGGAGCGGCGTACGACGCCTGCAGGCTCAGCATCAGGGTGAGGAAGATGAACGGGTAGTTGTCGAAGCGCAGCCCGTGCGGCGCCAGCGCGTTCCAGCCGATCCAGCCGACCACGAACACCGTCATCCAGAGCAGGAACCTCGCGGTGCCCATGTAGCGAGCGAACTGCTCGGCGAACACGCCGAACGCGTCGCGGTCGTACGACGGGGTCCGGATCAGCGTGCGGCGCTGCTCCTTGGGGGTGTCCAGCCGGCTCCCGCGCCGCTCAGCCATGGCGCGCCTCCGGCGCGGTGCCATGGCGCGCCCCCTGCGGCGACAGCGGAGCCGGATGGTGTCCGCCCAGCGGCTGGTCACGCCAGTTCTCGGGGAGCATGTGGTCCAGCAGGTCGTCGACCGTGACCGCACCGAGCAGGTGGCCGTCCTCGTCGACCACCGGCGCGGCGACCAGGTTGTACGTCGCCAGGTGGGCGGCCACCTCGTCGATCGTGGCCTCCGGGTGCAGCGGGTCCATCGACTGGTCGAGCGCCGCGGCCACCAACGTCGATGGAGGCTCGCGCAGCAGCCGCTGGAAGTGCGCCACGCCGAGCAGCTTGCCGGTCGGGGTCTCCAGCGGCTGTCGGCACACATAGACCATCGAGGCGAGGGACGGTGGCAGCTCGGCGTTGCGGATGTGCGCCAGCGCGTCGGCGATCGTGGCGTCCGGACCGAGGATCACCGGTTCGGGCGTCATCATGGCGCCGGCGGTCTCCTCGGCGTAGGACAACAGCCGCCGCACGTCCTCCGCCTCCGTGGGCTCCATCAGGTCCAGCAGCCTGGCGGCGGTGTCCGGTGGCAGGTCCGCGATCAGGTCGGCGGCGTCGTCGGGGGACATCTCCTCCAGGACGTCGGCGGCGCGCTCGCTGTCGAGGTGCTCGAGGATCTCGACCTGGTCCTCGTCCGGGAGCTCTTCGAGCACGTCAGCCAGCCGCTCGTCGTCCATCGCCGCGACGACGGCGGTACGGCGCTCGGGCGGCAGGTCGTGGATCACGTTGGCGGCGTCGGCGGCCCGCATCTCGTTGAGGGCGGCGATCAGGTGGGTCGCACCCTGGGTCGGCTCGCGCCCGACCAGGCCGACGACGTCGCGCCACTCGGCGACGTGGGTCTGTCCCTTGCGGCGCAGGCCCTTGCCGGGCTCCTGCACCGCCACTCGGCTGAGCACCCAGTCCCGGGTGCGCACCTGCTCCATGGCGACGTCGTACACGGTGCCGCGCAGCCCATCGGCCTCGCCATTGCCCTGTGCGCCCTCCGCGCCGGACGTGATCGTCACGGTCCGGTCCAGCAGCTGGCCGATCACCAGCGTCTCGGTGGGCCGCTGCTCGAAGCGCCGCATGTTCAGCAGGCCGGTGGTGTACACCTGCCCGCTGTCGATGTGGGTCACCCTGGTCATCGGCACGAAGATCCGACGCCTGCCGAAGACCTCGGCGACCATGCCGAGCACCCGCGGCTGGTTGCCCTCCGAGCGGATGGCGACCACCACGTCGCGAACCTTGCCGACCTGGTCCCCCTGGGGGTCGAAGATCGGCAGTCCGACGAGCCGTGCGACGAAGACACGGGTCGGCGTGGAGGTCACGATCGGAGGCTACCCGTCGTACTGCCGCGAGAGACGGTGGCTCGCGCATGCCGGAAAGGGCCCCTGCAGGTGGCCCGCCGATGCTCCGCCGACTTCCGCGTCGGTACCGGTTCCGGTCGCCTGGTCCTTTACCATGGCGGACATGATGCGACTCGTCGGGGGAGCCGTCGCGATGGTGGCGGCGGCTGGAGTGCTCGCGGGATGCGGCTCGGGTTCGTCGTCGGCCGTCGACCCGAGCGCCGGACAGTCCACCGCAGGCAGCAGCAGCCCTTCAGCGAGCCAGACCACGAGCGGCAGCACGGCGAGCGACCTCCCCGCCTGTGGCGAGGTCTGGCAGGCCGGTGCCAAGCTCCCGCACAACTACCGGGGATGCGTGCAGGGCACGAACGAAACGCGCGCGGACCGGCTCGGCTGCTCCTCCGGCCAACGGATGGTGCGCTTCGACAACCACTGGTACGCCGTCCTCGGCGGCCGGATCCATCATTCGAGGGACCTCGTGCACGACGAGCAGTACCTCCACTCGGTGCGGGTGTGCCGCGGCTGACGCGGCCGGCCAGAGCAGAACTGCGGCAACACAGCGGTATGCTCGGCGGCGGTTCACGGGGTGTGGTGCGTCGTCGGGCCGACCAAGACCGACAGACAGGACGACGACAGGTGGCCCACATGCGCGCTAGGTCGATCGCGGGGTGGAGCGCTGCTCTGCTGGCCGCGACCATCGTGACCGTTCCATCGGCGACTGCGTCGCCGGCGGGGGACCGGACCACGGGCACCACCGCGGCGACGCGCACCGTGACAGCGAGGACGACCGGAGCACTGGGCGTCGGCAGCGGCCAGGCCGCAGCCCGCAGCGGGACGAAGAAGGTCCACCGCTTCCAGCCCGACTACGGACCCACGTTCAACAACCCGCTCGGCGACGGCCCCACCAAGTACCGCGCCCTCAACGTCGTCCAGGCCGCGATCCAGCACGCCCGGAAGAAGAGCATCATCCGGATCATGTCCTGGAACATCATGTCGCGCTCGGTGGTCACCTACCTGCTCCGGGCCCAGCAGCGCGGGGTGCGCGTCCTGGCGATCATGGATCAGAACAACATGACAGAGGTCCCCAACCCGTCGTTCCGGCGACTGCGGGCGGGGCTCCACCAGAACAACCGGAACATGAAGCTGCCCAAGCGGCGGCGCAGCCACGCCATGGTCTGCGTCCACTCGTGCCGTGGTTCCCGGGGTCAGGCGCACTCGAAGTTCTTCCTGTTCTCCCACACCGGCGGTGCCCACAAGGTGGTGATGGAGGGCTCGATGAACCTGACCGCGGCCGCCTCGACGAACCAGTGGAACGACGTCTACGCGATCCACAGCCGCAAGCTGTACCGCTTCGGGCGGCACATCTTCGGCCAGATGCTCCGTGACCGGCCCGCCCCTCGCCAGTACCAGAAGATGAGGGCGGGCAGCGTGACCTTGTCGTTCGCTCCGGAGCGCGGGCGGAACTTCCACCGCGACCCGCGGATGGCGCTGCTCGACAAGGTGCGCTGCTGGGGTGCCAAGGGCGCCGGCGAGCACGGGCGGACGATCATCCGGATGGCCCCCGACGTGATGCGCGGCGCCCTCGGCATGCGGGCGGCACAGCGAATCAGGCAGCTGTGGCAGGCGGGCTGCGACATCCGGGTCGGCTACACCGTGCTCGGCCGCGACATCCATCGTCTGCTGACCGATCCCAGCGGGCGCCGAGGAGCCGTGCCGATCAAGCATCTCGTGCAGGACTTCAACGGCGACGGTGAGTTCGACAACTACTTCCACCTGAAGGTGCTCACCATCAACGGACACCTAGGTCACAACCGGGGGGCGCACGTCACCGTCCAGGGCTCGGCGAACCTCTCGGCCCTGGCGACCGGGTCCGACGAGAACATGGGCGTGATCCGGCGTACCCACGCGACCCTCCGCTACCAGGGCTACATCGAGTACTGGTTGAACAACTTCCCCAAGAGCGTGCCGATGACCACCAGCGCACGTCGTCTCGGCCCCGTCGACCCCTACGCACACGTCGACATGGACTGAGCTGGTGACGGGCTGGTGACGGGCTGGTGACGGGCTGGTGACGGGCTTGGTGACGGGCTGGTGACGAGGTGGGCGAAGGTGCGGGTCCGGTCCGTCGACGAGAAGGGGATGCTGCTCTGGGCGATCGGCAACGAGCCGCTCGACGTGCTGTTCGACGGGCAGCGGGTGTGGTCCTTCTGGACGGGCCGGGATGCCGACCTGCCGTTCCTTCCGTGGCGTCGCTTCGGGTGGCCGAGGCCGCTGCGCCAGTACCTCGACGGCTCGACGACGGTGACGGTTCGCACGCACGTGGCCGGACGCGTGCTGTACGACTCCGAGCTGCGGTTCGGCTCCGCGGATCGCCGGATCTCGGTCGTCAACGCGGCCGGGGCCCCGCTGGGCATGGACAAGTCCGGGAAGATGACCGCCACCTTCGAAGGACGTTCCCAGCGGGACATGCGGCCCCTGCTCGACGCCATCTCCATCGTGCTGGCAGGTCTGGAACGCGCCGGCGTTGAACCCTTCCTGGCCTACGGCACCCTCCTGGGGGCCGTGCGTGAGGGTGACTTCCTGGGCCACGACTCCGATGCGGACCTCGGCTACGTCAGCCGCCACCAACACCCGTGCGACGTCATCCTGGAGTCGTTCCAGCTGCAACGGCTGCTGCGCCGCGAGGGGCTGCACACCTACCGGTACAGCGGGGCCGCCTTCCGGGTGGATCTCGTGGAGGACGACGGCACCCGCCGCGGGCTCGACGTCTTCGGCGGCTTCATGGACAGCGGACGGCTCTACCTCATGGGTGAGGTCGGCGAGGACTTCCGGCCGGAGTGGATCCGCCCTCGTTCGACGGTGACGCTGAGCGGTCGGGAGTTCCCGGCGCCGGCCCGACCCGAAGAGCTCCTGAGGGCCTGCTACGGCGACGCCTGGCGGGTGCCCGACCCGGCATTCCGCTTCCGGACCCCGCGGCACACCGTCGACCAGCTCAACGGCTGGTTCCGCGGAGGGTCGGCCTTCCGCCGGGACTGGCAGCGCGCCTTCAGTCGGTTCCGGGGACAGCCGCCCCCCAAGGGCGTTTCGGCGTTGGCCCAGCTCCTCCACGAGGAGGAGTCTTCCGAGACGCAGGTCCTCGACGTCGGCGCCGGGCGTGGCCGCGACGCGCTGTGGCTGGCGCGCCAGGGCCGGTCCGTGACGGCGTACGACTACGTGCCTGGCTCGCTCGACGGGGCCGCCTCGGCCGCCGCCGAACGGGGGTTGACGCTCGGCGTCAGGCAGCTGAACCTGACCGATCTGCGCTCGGTGCTGGGGGAGGGAGCGCGACTGGCCCACGCGCCGGCGCCTCGCGCGATGCTCGCCCAGCATGTCGCCGACGCCACCAACGGCTACGGGCGAGAGTCGCTGGCGCGGTTCGCGTCGCTGGCCCTGCGTGACGGGGGGCGTCTGTACCTGGAAGTCTGGACCGGTGGCGGCGCCTCCCCGGCCCGGCTGCTGCCGGTCGACCTCGCCCAGATGCAGCGCCGGCTCGAGCGGCACGGCGGGCGGGTCGTCCGGACCGAGGAGCTGGAGGAGCGGGAAGCGGAGGTGTCGCCCGACCGAGCCATGGCGGTCGGCCGGTTGGTCGCCCAGTGGGCCTGAGACCGGTAGGCCCGAGACGAGTAGGCCGGAGAGACGAGTGAGAGAAGCAGTGGGACTGAAGGAGATCGTCAAGCGCGGGCGCGCGCGTCGCGACCTGCCCCGACGGGTCGCGGACCTGGAGGCGGACGTGCTCGAGCTGCGACGGCACAACCTGCGGTTGGCCGAGATCGTCGACGTGGTGACCGAGCTGGTGGTCCCGTTGTCGTCGCGCGACCAGGACAAGATCGAGGCGGCGATCGAGAAGTTCAACGAGAGCCTCTGATGGTCGAGCGGGTCTACCTCCACATCGGCCTGCCCAAGACCGGGACGTCATACCTGCAGACCATCGCGTGGTCGTCGCGTCCGCAGCTGAAGCGCGACGGCGTCGTCCTGCCCGGCCGTGAGAGGCGGGACCACCTCTGGGCCAGCCGAATCATCCGTCAGGGTCCCCACATCGACACCCTCCCTCGGGCGCAGCGGACGGCGTGGGACCGGATCCGGGCCGAGCTGCGCGAGGCATCGGGGACCGGCCTGGTGAGCCACGAGTTCTTGGCCTCCGCCTCGGGCGACCAGGCCCGACGGTTGGTCGAGGACCTGGCTCCGGCGGAGGTGCACGTGATCGTCACCGCACGCAACGCGTTGGACCTCTTCACCGCCAGCTGGCAGGAGAGCCTGAAGAACAAGAGCACGATCCCGATGTCGGAGTACTCCACCCGGGTGTCCAAGCGCCCGACCGTGGTCTGGAACTGGCGCGCCCTGGACCTCCGGCTGGTGCTACGACGATGGGTCGAAGCCGTGCCGGCGGAACGGATCCACGTGCTTCCCGTCGACACCGCGGCGCCGCGCCACCAGCTGTGGACGACGTTTGCCGAGACGATCGGCGTCGACCCGGTGCTCTACGACACCCGCGACAGCTTCCCCAACGTCTCGATGGGCGTCGTCGAGGCCGAGACGCTGCGTCGGGTCAACCGGCACCTGGTCGGCTTCGACCGCGCCTTCGACCGCGGGGTCTGGATCCGGACGTTCCTGGCAGACGAGCGGCTCGTGCCGCGTGGTGGCGAGAAGTACTGGCCGCTTCCCGAGCAGGTCCAGGACTGTCGCCGGCGGTCGGCGCGCGCTGTCGCCTTCGTGCGCAGGCGGGGCTTCGACGTGCGCGGCGACCTCTCACACCTGCTGGTACCCGACGAGCTCCCGGACCGACGTACGCCGGACACCGTGACCGACCGTGAGGTCGCCCAGGTCGCGGTGGAGCTGGTGGCGACGCTGCTGGCCGACGTCCGCGCCGAGCACGGCCGCGCCCGCACGGCCGAGCCCGCGCAGCCTCGCGCGTGGTTTCAGATCGGCCGGTCGGCCAGGCGGAAGAAGCGCCGGAACGCGCGGTCGTAGGCGCCCTGGCGGGCGGTCACGACCGCGGTGGTCAGGTGACGGTTGGCCTTCACCGTCAACCCGCGGTCGGAGTGGATCCAGACAGCCGGGGTCGTCGCCACGGCGCTGACCAGCAGCTCGGTGGCGGCCAGGTGGCGCCGCTTGACCATGGCGCGGCAGTGGCTGCGGCAACCGATGGCGAACGACGACGCGTGCTTGCGGTGACCGAGCAGGTGACGGAAGTGCTTGGCGGCCGGGGACAGCGTGCGGGCGCGGATGATCAGTTGCACGTGGACGCCGCGCTGGAAGGCCCGGTTCAGGGCCCGGACCATGGCCGGTGTGGTCAGCTTCGTCGTGGTCAGGTGCACGGCCGCGCCTTCCGGCGCGTGGTCGATCGCCTGGATCATGGTTCGCAGCACGACCCGCCGATCGCGGTGCGTGCCGTTGGGGTGGCTGACCACGATGCCGGGCACGACCCGGTAGGCGCTACCGGGGGCGGCCGTGTTCCAGGTCAGGTCGGCGGTCACGGCGTCGTGGTCGGAGTACAGCTCGGTGGCGTGCTGGGAGGTGAAGGTGAGCACGGGGGCCAGCGGGTCCTGGCGGAGGAACAGGTAGTCGATGGTCGCCCCGTGGTGGTCGCCGGTCGCGAAGTGAGCGCCCAGGGCGTCGTAGCTGGGGACCATCTGGAAGGTGTCGAACAGGGACCGCAGATAGCTGCTGCCGTCGTACGGCATGTTGAAGTCGCCGCCGACCAGGACGGGGCCGGCCGCGGCCAGCGTGTCCACCAGGTTGCCGAGGTGTCGCACCTCCCGGGGCTGCAGGCCCTCCGTGATCGAGATGACCGGTGCCAGGTGGGCGGAGATGACCGAGACCGTCCTGCCGTCGAGGCTGCGCAGCGTCACCCAGTTGGCGTACCGGATGCCCCAATCGACGTGCTGCCACTTCAGGCGGCCCTTGCGGTTGCTGAGCCGCTGGGTGCCGTGGGCGATGGCGACCCACTCGTCGGCTCGCCAGGCCACCGGTGTCTCACCTTGGTACTGCCCGGAGGTGCGCCACATGGCGTAGCCCGGGGGCGGTGCCAGCACGGTGTCCTGCCGGAACGGCACCTCGTTGTAGGTGATGAAGTCGGGATGGCCGGACAGCACGGTCGAGACGTCCGACTGGAACCGGTCGGCTCGTTCGCCGGACTTGAGGTTGGCCTGTGTGATGCGGATGGTGTCCACCCCGGCTCCGGAGGTCTTCTTGGCGTTCGGCACGTGGGCCGACACCACGGAGGCCACCTCGTCCTGCGGGTGAGTCGCGTCCGACGGGGCGGTGCTCGTGACCAGCAGCGCGAGAGCCGTGAGGCCGACGCCGGCCGCCCCCGACCCCAGGGCCCAACGGCGTGGGTGCGGTCGGGCGAGGGGTGGCTGCATGACGGGGCGCTCCTGGACGTGACGGGGGGTCAATTCCCAGCAATCACACCAGTCACACTGGGGGGCGGCAACCGGTTCCGATGAACTACAGATCTGTAGTTCTCGACCGGGCTCGGGAGCTCAGCCTGCATCCACCGATTTCCACCTGCTGCTCAGCGACCGGGCACGTGGGCGACCGCACTGACGAAGAAGTGGTCGCTGACCCGCCCGATCGGACTGCGGTCCTCCCAGTAGTTCGAGAACGTCACGTCCGGGGTGCCGAGGATCCAGTCGACGGCGAGATGCGGCGCGGGATGGCAGCCGCCCGTGTCGTTGCCACCGACCGCGGCCACCATGCCGGTGCGCGGCACGAACCGGCAGAAGAAGCCGGCCCGGTCGTTCATGTCGCCGGTGAGGAAGATCGGGATCCCGGGGTTCGCGGCCCTGAGCTTGTTGATCTCGGCCGCAGCGAGCAGATGGCCGGCGTTGCGGGAGGCGGCGTACCGCGGCGCGGTCACCGCGGAGGCATGCATGTTGACGAAGTACGCCTCGCGACCGGTGGCCCGGTCGCGCAGCAGCAGGACCGTCTGCGGCCGGACGGCGTTCATGAACCGGAGCGAGAAGCTGGTGCCCGAGACGAACTCGAACTTCGAGGGGTCGTAGAGGATGTTGTCGTCGGTGTTGCGCGACCCGAAGCCGAAGTCCGGCCAGGCCGCCATCCCGGTCATCCGCTTCAGCGCGTTGAGCTGGTCGGGCTTGAGCTCCTGGGCGCCCAGCACGTCCACCCCGTGCCGGCGGATCAGGTTCGCCGCACCCACCGAGCGGACTCCTGCGCTCGGGTAGCGAGGGTGGTCACCCCCGCGAGCCGTGTGGTTGCTGCCCAGCACGTTGAACGTCCCGATCGTGACCGAGAACGACCGGGAGGCGATCAGCAGCGCCCGCTCGGCGCGCAGCTGAGCGGCCGTCTTGTGCCGGATCACCGCACCGCTGACCACGTGGTACGGCGCCGGGCGGGGGTTGCTGCGCGAGACCTTGCTCGACCTCGTGGCCGGTCCCGAGGCCGTGTCGGCCGGACGATCGGCCCCACGTGCCGTCGTGCCGCCGTCGGCATTCGCCACCCGGCCCAGGCCTGCGGTCCCGTCGCCGCGCACGGTTCCGAGGAGCACCCCCATGCCGGTCAGGAGAACGACGACGGCGACCGCCGGGAGCCACCACGGCCCCCATGCCTGCCGCGACTCGCGATGCCGCGGTTTCGGGGGAGGGGCGGACATCTCAGTAGGATAACCGCGGCTCCGGTGAGCGACACATCGTTCCCGGGAGTGCCCGGCTCGCGGGTGGTCGGCGTACACCATGTGCCACCCGTGGCCCGTCCGCCACAGTCTCACGAGGGAAAACCCGCCATGTCGTCCACCACGGCCGCCACACCGACGCGCGGCGTAGGCGGCTTCCGGCCCGACATCCAGGGGCTGCGCGCGCTCGCGGTCGGGATCGTGATGGTCGACCATGCCGGGTTCACGACCCTGTCCGGCGGGTACGTCGGTGTCGACGTCTTCTTCGTCATCTCGGGCTTCCTGATCACCACGCTGCTGCTGCGCGAGGCACAACGCGACCAGCACATCTCGCTGGCCGGGTTCTACGCGCGGCGGGCCCGGCGGATCCTGCCCGCCGCCTCGGTGATCCTGGTCGTCACGGTGGTGGGCTCGCTGGTGGTACTGCCGCTGCTCCGGGCCCTCGAGGTGGTCAAGGACGCCACCTGGGCGTCGCTCTTCGCCGCCAACCTCCGCTTCTCGTCGGTCGCGACCGACTACTTCGCGCAGGGTCAGGGTCAGTCGCCGCTCCAGCACTACTGGTCGCTGGCCGTCGAGGAGCAGTACTACCTGGTCTGGCCACTGGTGCTGCTGGGCTGCGTCTGGCTGGCACACCGGCGGCGGTCCACCCGCATCTGGTGGCTCGTCCTCGCCACGATCGTGCTGCTGTCGACCGCGTCGCTCGCCTACTCCGTGTGGTTCACCTACCACGACCCGACCGCCGCCTACTTCTCGACGGCCGCCCGGGCCTGGGAGCTCGGCGCGGGCAGCGCCGTCGCGGTGGTGCTGTCACGACGTACCTGGGCACTCCCACGCATCGCGACCGAGGGGTTGTCGCTCGTGGGTCTGGCCGCGATCGCGGTATCGGTCCTCGCCTTCACCGCCCACACCCAGGTCCCGGGCTACGCGATCGCCCTGCCGATCGCGGGAGCCGCGCTGCTGATCGTCTCCGGGGCCTGCGGCCCCTCAGCGGTTCGGCGCCTCCTGTCACTGCGCCCGGCACAGGTCGTCGGGGACTGGTCGTACTCGCTGTACCTCTGGCACTGGCCGGTCCTGGTGCTGGCGGAGGCCCACTGGCACCGCCGCCCCTTGCCCCATCTCACGCTGGTCGCGCTGCTGGTGCTCACCTTCGTCCTCAGCGCGGCGACCTACCGCTGGGTGGAGACGCCGTTCCGCCGCGGAGTCACCTGGCGACGCCCGAGCCGGGCGCTGCTCCTCTACCCGGCGACCCTGGTGCTCGTCCTCGGCGTCGCCGGTGTCGGCCGCGGCTACGTCGACCAGCAGCTCGGCGGCGGCGGGGACAACCCGGCCATCACCACCAGCGACTTCAAGGGCGACCACCTCAGCGGCAACCCGAAGGTCGCGCTGGTGGAGGCGTCCGTCCTGGCCGCCCAGGAGCACCAGGCGGTGCCGAGCCGGCTCACCCCGTCGCTGCTGGGGATCCGCAAGGACACCGCCCCGCTCGGTGACTGCGACTATCGCACCGGTACGACGCGCCTGTGCCCGGCCGGCGACCCCTCGGCGCACCGGAGCATCGTGGTGTTCGGGGATTCCCACGCCCGCGCCTGGTCGCCGGCGCTCGACGAGATCGGGCGTCGCGACGGGTACCGGGTCTACACCCTGGTCTACAGCGGCTGCTCGGTCTCGTCGTACGACCAGGTCGACACCGCCACCGGTCGGGCGTGGGACGCCTGCCAGGCGTTCAAGCAGTGGGCGATGACGACCATCGCCGACCTGCACCCCGACTGGGTCGTGGTCTCCTCCCGCGGCGCCTCCCCGGTCGAGCTGCCCGACGGCACCCGCATCGGACTCCACGACAGCGACCGCACGGCGTACCTCGAGGCCACCCGGTCCGGGGTCGGCGAGATGCTGCGGCAGCTGTCGGCGGACGCTGGGCACGTCGTGGTCCTCGGTGACACACCGCTGCTGCCGCGCGAACCGGGCGTCTGCCTGTCGACGCGCGGTGGGGTGGATCTCGGCGACTGTCTCTTCCACCGGCGGGGTGGGGCGCACCGGGTCCAGATGGCGTTCCGGGCAGCGGCGCAGGACCAGGGCGTGCGGTTCGTGGGCGCGATGCGGTGGTTCTGCCATGGCGGGATGTGTCCGTCCGTCGTCGGCGGCATGATCACGCTGCGCGACAAGGAGCATGTCACCCCGGAGTACGCCACCTATCTGGCCGCGTCGCTGGCGCGACGGATGGGAGTGGTCGATGCCACAGGCGGACACGCGCCGGACGGCGGCCGCTCCGGGTAGCGTGCGCGGGGCCCCCACCGGAAGGAGCCACCATGGGTCGCCTGTGCCAGACCGACGGTCTCACCGACGACCAGTCCGAGATCCTCAAGGCGGTCCGCGGGTTCGTCGAGCGCGAGATCCTCCCGGTCGCGACCGAGCTCGAGCACCGCGACGAGTACCCCACCCAGATCGTGGAGGGGATGAAGGAGCTCGGCATCTTCGGGCTGACGATCCCCGAGGAGTACGACGGGCTGGGCGAGTCGCTGCTGACCTACGCGCTCGCGGTCGAGGAGATCTCCCGCGGCTGGATGAGCGTCAGCGGCATCATCAACACCCACTTCATCGTCGCCTACATGCTCCTTCAGCACGGCACCGATGAGCAGAAGCGGAAGTACCTGCCGAAGATGGCCACCGGCGAGATCCGTGGTGCCTTCTCGATGAGCGAGCCGGGATGCGGTTCCGACGTCAGCGCGATCACGACGAAGGCGGTGCTCGACGCGGAGGCGGACGGCGGACAGATGGACGACGGGGACGGCACGACGTACGTGATCGACGGTCAGAAGATGTGGGTGACCAACGGCGGCTCGGCCAACCTGGTGGCCGTCCTGGTCAAGACCGACGAGGGTGCCGACAGCGTCTACAAGAACATGACGACCTTCCTGGTGGAGAAGCAGGAGGGCTTCGGGGAGACCGCCCAGGGCGTGACGGTGCCCGGCAAGATCGAGAAGATGGGCTACAAGGGCGTCGACACCACGGAGCTGGTCTTCGAAGGGCATCGAATCTCCGCCGACCAGATCCTGGGCGGCGAGCCGGGCAAGGGCTTCTACCAGATGATGGACGGCGTCGAGGTCGGCCGCGTCAACGTCGCCGCCCGCGGCTGCGGCGTCGCGAACCGGGCCTTCGAGCTGGGTGTGGCCTACGCCCAGCAGCGCCACACCTTCGGCAAGCGGATCGCCGACCACCAGGCCGTGCTGTTCCGGCTGGCGGAGATGGCGACCAAGATCGAGGCCGCGCACGCGTTGGTCGTCAAGGCCGCCCGGCTGAAGGACAAGGGCGAGCGCAACGACCTCGAGGCCGGGATGGCCAAGTACCTCGCCTCGGAGTACTGCGCCCAGGTGGTCGAGGACTCGTTCCGCATCCACGGTGGCTACGGCTTCTCCAAGGAGTACGAGATCGAGCGGCTGTACCGCGAGGCCCCGATGCTGCTGATCGGCGAGGGCACCGCCGACATCCAGCGGATGATCATCGGCCGGCGACTGCTCGAGGACTACGCCCTGAAGGCCTGACCGGATGGACCTCGTCGCCGCGCTCCGGACCCAGGCCGAGGCGTGCGACGCCCTCGGGTCGCCGATGTACGGCGAGCTCCTGGCGGCGTTGGCCGACGACGTGGCGGCGGGAGGTCCGACCGCGAGGGTGTTGGAGGGGCACGAGGACGACCCCGGGCCGTCCGGGCTCGCACTTCGCCTGGCCGGGAGTGTCCACCGGCTCGTCCTGGCCGGGCAGGCGGGTGAGCTGGCGGCGTTCTACCCGACCGCAGGTGGTGCATGGGTCTCGGAGGGCGTCTCGGCGGTCGTGGACTTCCTGGACCGGCGGTACGACGACGTCCGCCCGCTCCTGGACCGCGCGCCGCAGACCAACGAGGTCGGCCGATCGGCAGCACTGCTCGGTGGCCTCATCCGCATGCGGGCGCGATGGCCGCTGCCGGTGCGGTTGTTCGAGATCGGGGCGAGCGGCGGGCTCAACCTCCGGGCCGACCGGTTCCGTTGCACCGACGACGCAGGCGGGGCATGGGGGGATCCGCAGAGCCCGGTCGCGCTCGAGGGGGCGTGGAAGGGCGCAGCCCTGCCCCTCGGGCAGGGCCTGACCGTCGTCGATCGCGGCGGCTGCGACGTGCATCCGATCGATGTCACCAGCGAGGACGGTCGGCTGACCCTGACCTCCTACGTCTGGCCGGACATGACCGAGCGCCAGGCACGCCTCGCGGGTGCGATCGAGCTGGCGCGCACCCGTCCGGTGCAGGTCGAGCAGGCGGACGCCGCGTCGTACGCCGAACGGCTCACCCTCGTGCCGGGCGCGATGACCGTGCTCTGGCACAGCGTGATGTGGCAGTACGTCCCGCGCGACCAGCAGGAGCGGGTCGCGGCACGGCTGGCTGCACTGGGGGCGACGGCGACCGACGACTCGCCGCTGGTCCATCTGTTCGCCGAGCCCACGCGACGTACGCCTGGGGCCGAGCATGAGCTCTGGGTGTGCGCCGAGGCGTGGCCCGACGGAGGTGAGCGCACATACCTCGGCCGGATGGCACCGCATGGCGTGCCCGTCACCTGGGAGTGACCACCTACGCTGTGCCTGCGTCCGTGACAGCGGCGTACGACGAGCGACCTTGGAGGCCCCATGCTGGTGGTGACATCGAACGACATCCCCGGGTGGGAGATCCGTCAGGTGTGCGGAGAGGTCTTCGGACTCACGGTGCGGTCGCGCAACGCGTTCTCGCAGATGGGCGCGGGGTTCAAGTCGCTCGTCGGCGGCGAGCTCAAGGGGATGACCTCCAACCTGGTCAACAGCCGCAACGAGGTGATGGGGCGGATGATCGACGAGGCCCGCAACCGCGGCGCCAACGCCATCGTCGCGATGCGCTTCGACACCTCGGAGATGGGGGAGACGTGGACCGAGCTCTGCGCGTACGGCACCGCGGTCGTCGCGGTACCCGTCACCGACGCGGCTCGTGAGACCGCGGCTCGGCTGGGCTACAGCCAGGGTGGTGTCTCCCAGCAGCCCGGGCAGCAGCAGGCGCCGGATCAGGCCGCGCCCGTCCGGTAACCCGCTCGACCCTGCCACCGGGTGGATGGCATGGTGGAGGGCATGAGCCAGGACCCGAACCCCGACCTCGACGACGTGAAGGCCAAGATGCGGGAGGCCCTGGACCGCAAGAACGCCAAGGCGAAGGGCGTCCACGAGGACGCGCCTCTGCGCGAGAAGGCGCACGGCTCGGAGGTCCGGGGAGGCGCCGGCCCGAAGATGCACCGCCGGAAGGCCGGCGGCGGGGGTTCCTGAGCTCGGGGAGCCTCAACGACGTCATACGAAACGAGGCCTATGGGGCGCACTTCGTATGACGTCTTGAGTTCAGTCTCGTCAGTGAGCCGGCCAGCCGGCGCCCGGCACCTCGACCGGGACGCGCAGGGCTTGGCCGTCCCAGTCGGTGTGCGTCATCAGCCCAGCGACGCCGGGCCAGACGGCGCTGACGGCGTAGAGGTACGGCGCGTCGGTGCCGCCGAGCATGCAGGCGAAGCCGCCGCGGTCGAGGTCGACGGTCTGGAGGACCTGGCCCCCCTCGGCGACGCGGACGCAGTGCTGGTGGGGGACGTCGGCGTACCAGGCCGCGCCCGAGGCGTCCAGGCAGATGCCGTCGGGGTTGTCGTCACCCAGCTCGGCCCAGACCCGTCGCCCGGACAGCGATCCGTCGTCGGCGATGTCGAAGCCGAGCAGATGGTGGCGGTAGGAGTCGGCGACGACCAGGGTGAGGCCGTCGGCGGTCACCGCCATCCCGTTCGGGAACGCGATGTCCTCAGCCACGACGCGCGACGCCCCGTCCGGTGTCACGACCCCGACGAGACCGGGTTGCACGTCGCCCGGCGGAGGTCCGGAGGCGAAGTCGAAGTTGCCGCTGTTGACGTAGGCGTTGCCGCGTCCGTCGACCACGATGTCGTTGCAGCCGAACTCCGACAGGCTCCCGAGGTCGGCGTACGCCGCGAGCGTGCCGTCGTCCTCGAGCGTGAGCAGAGCCCGCTCCTGGTTGGAGACCAGGACCAGCCGCCCGTCGGGCAGGAAGTCGAAGCACATCGGGAGTGACCGGTGCTCGACGACCACCTCGGTCGCCCCGGCGTCGTCGACCGCCACGATGCGCCCACCCGTCCAGTCGCTGAACCACAGCCGCCCCTGGTGCCACCGCGGCGACTCGACCAGCCCGTATCCGGAGCAGAGGACCTCCACGGCCCGATGCTGGCACAGCCTGGTGAGGTATCCCACTGGCTCGGCCGTCGAGTCGCCCCTGACCCTGCGGCAGGATGAGGCGCATGCAGTTCGGCCGCAGCTATGAGGAGTTCGAGGTCGGGGCGACGTACCAGCACTGGCCCGGCAAGACGGTGACCGAGTACGACGACCACCTGTTCTGCCTGCTCACGATGAACCACCACCCCCTGCACCTGGACGCGCACTACGCCGAGGAGACGACCCAGTTCGGGAAGAACGTCGTGGTCGGCAACTACGTCTACTCGCTGGTGCTCGGGATGAGCGTGCCCGACATCTCCGGCAAGGCCATCGCCAACCTCGAGGTCGAGTCGCTGCGGCACGTCGCCCCGACGTACCACGGCGACACGCTGTACGCCGAGACCACGGTGCTGGACAAGCGGGAGTCGACGTCCAAGGACGACCGCGGGGTGGTCCACGTCGAGACCATCGGCTACAACCAGGACGGCACGGTCGTGTGCATCTTCCGCCGCAAGGTGATGGTGCCGAAGCAGAGCTACCTCGATGCCCGCGGCGGCGAGCAGCCCGGGCGTCCGGTGCCGCGGCCGGACAAGAACTGGTCCGGCCCGAGCCAGGGCTAGCGGGCAAAGGCCCGGGCGAGGGGCATGATCCCGAGCACCAGCACCATCGGCACCGCGAAACCGAGCCGCAGGTTGCCGGCTCCGACGAGACCGGTCATCACGGCGCCGAGCAGCGACCCGACGTAGTTGAACTGGTTGAAGCGGCCGATCACCGCATCGACCCGCGCGTGCCTCAGCACCGGATCCGGCTCGTCCTCACCGGCGATCCGCGCGGCGGCCGAGAAGCTCAGCGGCGCGACCACGGCCACGCCACCGCCCATCACCAGGAAGCCGAGCACCGCCACCGGCCAGACCGGGGCGAACACGGTGACCGCGAGCCCGACGCAGGCCACCGCGGCGCCGATGCGCAGCACCGGCACCGCGCCGTACCGAGCGACGAGCGCGTCTCCGGAGAGCCGGACGGCCCCGCTGGCGAGCAGGTACGGGAAGACGGCGAGGGCGACGAGTGCGGACGGGGTCGGGAAGACCTTGTCGAGGTACTGCGGCCCCCAGGTGAACGCCGCGGTGTCGACCATGTAGAAGAGCACCATCGCGAGCCCGACCAGCACGATCGGCCGCCAGGGCACGTGCACCTGCGGGCGGGCGCTCACCTGCTGCTGGGCGCGACGCAGGAACGGCGCGAAGGCGACCGCGAGCGGAAGGATCGCCACCACACCGGTGGCCGAGACCGGCAGGTGACCCATCGCGAGCGCCACGGCCGAGCCGAGGAAGCCGCCGAGGGTCCAGGAACCGTGGAACGACGGAAGGATCGGCCGCTCGTAGAGATGCTCCAGCGCGACCGCCTGCATGTTGGTGGTGGCGTCCACGGCGCCGAGCGAGACGCCGTACACCGCCATCGACGCCATGAAGACGGCGCGGTCCGGCGCCACCGCGAACACCGGGACCGCGACCGCGATCCCGAGCAGCCCGGTCCGCAGGATCGCGGCGCTGTCCACGCGCTGGCACGCGGTCTCGGCGACGACGCTGCCGAGCCCGGCCAGCAACACCATCATCAGCAGCAGCAACGAGAGCGTCGTGTCGCTGTAGTGCCAGTGGTCCTGCACCTTCGGCAGCCGGGTGGTCAGGCTGATGAACACGAACCCCTGCGTGAAGAACCCGGCCGCAGCCGCCAACCTGGCTCGTGCGTACGCCGGGGCCACGAGGTCGGGGGGCGTCGCCATGGGCGGAATCGTGGCACGGCCGGTGTCGGCTGGCAGCATGACGCCCATGGAGGACACTGATGGCTGACGAGGTGTGGCTGGTCCGGCACGGGGAGACCGAGTGGAGCCGGGACGGCCGGCACACCTCGACCACCGACCTGCCGCTGACGCAGGACGGGCGACGGGTGGCCGAGAGCCTTCGTGGCCGGATCGACGACTGTGAGGACCCCAGGGCGTTCACGCTGGTGCTCACGTCGCCGCGTGAGCGAGCGCGCGAGACCGCCCGCCTGTGCGGACACCCGGAGGCGGAGGTCGACGACGACCTGGCCGAGTGGGAGTACGGCGACCTCGAGGGCCTCACCACCGAGCAGATCCGCGAGAGCCTTCCCGGCTGGACGATCTGGCAGGGCCCGGTCCCCGGCGGCGAGTCCTCCGGGCAGGTCTCGACGCGCCTCGACCGGGTCGTGGCGCGATGCCGGGCGGCGCAGGGCCGCGTGCTGCTCTTCGGGCACGGTCATGCGCTCCGGGCGCTGGCCGCCCGCTGGCTCGAGCTGGCGGTCGCCGAAGGTCGCCACCTGCGTCTCGACACCGCCACCGTGTCGGTCCTCGGCTGGGAGCGCGAGACGCCGGTCGTGCTGCGCTGGAACTGCTGAGCTGGGGCTGCTGAACCCTTGACCTGGCGGCGCCGGCTCGGGACCGTTGACCCCATGCCGCTCCGGACGGAGTGCCCGCGCTGCCCAGCCCCCCTCGAGGGCTCGACCGACGACGACGCCGGCGGGTTGCTCTGCCCCGACCACGGTCCGACGCCGGTGCTGCATCGACCCGACGAGGCGACGTACGACGGGTTCGTGGAGGTGCTCTCGACCGCGGGTGAGTTCCCGACGTACCTGCCCTGGCCGATGAGCCCGGGGTGGAGCGTCAGCGACTTCGGCGTCGTCGCCGAGGGCGACGCCCGGGCGACGCTGACCTGCAGCTCGGGAACCAGCGCGTTGGACGGACCGGTGGACGTGTTCGTGATCAGCGAGGAGTCCGGCACGGGGCTCGGCGCGAGGTGCGCCGGCACGACCCACCTCGACCCCGGGCCCGAGATCGGCGTGGGCTCGCCGGCGGCGCGCGTCCGGATCGGCAGCCAGTCGGTGCCGCTGTGGGCGGTCTCGACGGCGTCCGGGTCGGGCGGTGAGCTCGACCGTTCGGTGGTCGCGGGCGAGGCGCACGGCCGCTGGCTGTGGATGGTCCTGCGCCCCGCGTCGGCGATGCTGCTGCTGCGCGACGAGTGGATCCTGCGGGACGTGTCGGGGATCGGTCCACCGCTGGTGGAGATGTCCTTCGGAGGGCCCGCGCCGGCCTGGTGAGGTGCCCGCGCCCGAGGGGAGCCCCTAATCTGCCGGGGTGGGCAGCATCCTCGACGGCACGCTGTTCGCCAGTGCGTTCGTCACCTTGTTCGTGATCATGGATCCGGTCGGCACCGTGCCGCTGTTCCTGTCGCTGACCGGTGGCCTCGAGCCGGACCGGGTACGCCGCGCGGCGCGACAGGCGGTGCTCGTCTCGTTCCTGGTGATCTCGGTGTTCGCCTTCTTCGGCCAGCGGGTCCTGGCCTACCTCCACGTGTCGCTGCCGGCCCTCCAGTGCGCCGGCGGGCTTCTCCTGCTCCTGGTCGCCCTCGAGCTGCTGACCGGGCGCGGGGACGACCCGGTCCGACACGGCGACACGAACGTCGCGCTGGTACCCCTCGGCACGCCGCTGCTGGCCGGTCCGGGCGCGATCGTGGCGACGATGGTGTTCTCGAGGCGGGTGCACGACGGTGGCGACTTCACGGCGGTCGCGCTGGCCGTGATCGCGGTCCATCTGTGCATCTGGGCGGCGATGTTCTTCTCGGTCCCGATCCTGCGGCTGCTGCGGGACTCGGGGATCCTCCTGGTCACCAGGATCGCCGGCCTGCTGCTGAGCGCGATCGCGGTGCAGCTGGTCGCCGACGCTGTGCACGCGTTCGTGCTGGCCTACCGCTGACGGCCTACCGCCTGCCCAGCGCCTGGAAGCGTTGGAGCACGCGCACCGGGAGGTGCTTGCTCGCGGTGGCGATCACCTTGTAGCGCTTGCTGGGGATCGACACCCTCCGGCCGGCGTCGAAGTCGGCGAGCGCCTCGTCGACCACGCGGTCGGCGTCGAGCCACAGCGGTCGCGGGACGGCGTCCCGTCCGACCTCCATCCGCTCGTGGAACTCGGTGCGGGTGAAGCCGGGCAGCAGGGTCATGATCTGGACGCCGTCCTCGGCGTACTCGTGCGCAGCCCACTCGCCGAACCGGTTCAGGTACGCCTTGGCGGCGCTGTAGGACCCGCGCGGCTGGGTGCCGGCGACGCTCGAGACGTTGATGATCCCGCCGGTGTGGCGCTCGGTCATCTGCCGCAGCGCGGCGTGGGTGAGCCGCATCGGCGCGGTCACCAGGATGTCGAGATGCGCCTGCTCCTGCTCGACAGTGTTCTGCAGGAACTTCCGCTTGAGCCCGAAGCCGGCGTTGTTCACCAGCAGGTCGACCGGCGCGAGGTGAGGCGAGTCGAGGGCGGAGACGCGGTCCTCGACGAGCTTCAGCTGCTCGCGATCGACCAGGTCGGCGACCAGGACCTCGCAGGACACGCCGTACGCCGTGGTGAGCTCGTCGGCGACCGCCTTCAGCCGCGCCTCGTCGCGGGCGACCAGTACCAGGTCGTAGCCGCGCCGGGCAAGCCGGTCCACGAGGACGCGGCCGAGGCCTGCGGTCGGGCCGGTCACGAGGGCGATCGGGCGGGCTCCGGTCGCGGAACCCGAGGAGGACTCGGTGGACGACATGCGACCAGCCAAGCCGCCGATGTGCGCTCCGGGCAAGTTCGGTCGGGCATGATGGGAGGCGATGTCCACCACACACGCGCCGACCACTCTGGCGGTCGCCAACCAGAAGGGTGGCGTCGCCAAGACGACGTCGGTCGCCTCGATCGGTGCGGCCCTGGTCGAGCTCGGGCAGTCGGTGCTGCTGGTCGACCTCGATCCGCAGGCGTGCCTGACGTTCTCGCTGGGCATCGACCCGGAGGACCTCGAGCTCTCGGTGCACCATGTGCTGACCAAGGGGCTCCATCCGTCCGAGGTGATCCTCGCCACCGCCGACGGCGTGGACCTGTTGCCCGCCACCATCGAGCTGGCGCGTGCGGAGGCCGACCTCCTGACCCGCACCGGACGCGAGCACGTGCTCCGGGGCGCGCTGGAGGACCTCACCGCGTCGGGCGATCGCGCCTACGACTGGGTCCTGCTCGACTGCCCACCGTCGTTGGGCGTGATGACGGTGGCCGCCCTGACCGCGGCGCAGGGTGTGCTGATCCCGCTCCAGTGCGAGACGCTCTCGCACCGCGGCGTCGGGCAGCTGCTGGACACCGTGCACGACGTACGCCGGTTCACCAACCGCGACCTCGAGGTCTGGGGAGTCCTGCCGACCCTGTACGACGGCCGCACCCACCACGCCCGGACCGTGCTCGAGACGATCTCGGAGACCTATGGGCTCGAGGTGCTCGAACCCCCCGTCCCGAAGACGATCAGGTTCGCCGAGGCGCCCGCCGCCGGGCGGTCGATCCTGGCGACCAGCCGCAGCAGCAAGGGAGCCCGGGCGTACCGCGAGGTCGCCGCGAACCTCCTCCGGCGCAGCCGGAGTCCGAGGAAGGGCGGCCGTTGAGCGACCACCGCCGCCAGGTGCGGCCACGCTACGCGCGGATCGTCGCGCTCGCCGTCTCGGTCACGGTCTCGGCCGTCGCAGCCCTGGCCGGGCTCGGCGTCCTCGCCACCGGAACGGCCTTGGCCGGTGCGGCCGCCAGGCCCGCGTCGTACACCCGCAGCGCCGTCCCGGACGCGACCGCAACGCCGTCCCTCACGCCGCAGAGCGGCACCGAGTCGTCCGTCGGCGCGCAGGCGAGCACGGACTCGGCGAAGAACACCTCGCACCCCGACGCGAAGGCCGAGACCGCGATCCCCGCCGACAGCGGAAGCGGGCGCCGGGTCGTGTTCAGCCAGTCCAGCCAGCGGGTCTGGCTGCTGGGCAAGGGCGACGACGTACGGCGGACCTATCTGGTCTCGGGCAGCGTCACGTCCAACCTGCAGCCGGGCACCTACTCGGTCTACTCCCGGTCACGCTGGGCGGTCGGCGTCGACGACTCCGGGGTGATGCAGTACTTCGTGCGGTTCACCCGCGGGCCGACGGGCGCCGCGATCGGCTTCCACACGATCCCGACCAAGGACGGCGTTCCGCAGCAGACGCGCGCGGAGCTGGGCACCCCTCAGTCGCACGGGTGCATCCGGCAGTACCTGCCCGACGCCGTGGCCCTGTGGACCTTCGCCCCCGTGGGGACGAAGGTCGTCGTCGTCGCCTGAGCCAGGCCGGGCCGGGCCTCAGGCCTGCGGCGCGGGGCTCGAGCCCGGGCTGCGGCGGCGGCGCCGCCGGGGACGCGACTGACCCGCGGGCCGCTCGGAGGCGGCCGGCGCCGACTCGGTCGTAGGGGCGTTCTGCTCGGCATCGGCCGACATCTGCTTCCCGCCGCGGGTGCGGGTGCGCTGGCGGTTGCGCGCTCGAGCAGGTTCATCGCGGCGGCTGCGTTCGCGACGTTCGCCGTCCCCGGACCGCGCCGGGCCTGCGGGACGCTCCGGCTGTGGTTCTGCGATCCGGCCCTTGACGCCGGTCGGGATGCCGAGGTCGTGGAGGAGGTGCTCGGAGGTGGAATAGGTCTCCTGCGGCTCGTCGAACGGCAGGTCCAGCGTCTTGTTGATCATCTTCCAGCGGTGGAGGTCGGCCCAGTCGACGAACGTGACCGCGGTGCCGGTGGCACCGGCCCGGCCGGTGCGGCCGATCCGGTGGACGTAGACCTTGTCGTCCTCGGGACACGTGTGGTTGATGACGTGGGAGATGCCCTGCACGTCGATGCCGCGAGCCGCGACGTCGGTGGCGACCAGCACCCGCAGCTTGCCGTCGCGGAACTTGGTCAGCGCCCGCTCACGGGCGATCTGGGCCATGTCGCCGTGCAGCGGCGACGAGCTGAAGCCGCGCTCGGAGAGGTCGTCGGCCACCCGCTGCGCCTGCCGTTTGGTGCGGGTGAAGACGAGGATCTTGTCCGCGTCGTCGGCCTGGAGGATGCGGCCGATGATCTCCGGCTTGTCGAGGTCGTGGGCCTGGTAGATGAACTGCGCGGTCGCGGGCACGATGGCGCTGTCGGTGCTGTGCTCGGCCCGGATGTTCATCGGGTGACGCATGTGGGTGCGCGCCAGGGCCACGATCGCGCCCGGCATGGTGGCCGAGAACAGCATCGTCTGCCGCGTCTCCGGGGTCATCGACAGCAGCTTCTCGACGTCGGGCAGGAACCCGAGGTCGAGCATCTCGTCGGCCTCGTCGAGCACGAGAGCGTGCACGTGGGAGATGTCGAGGCTCCGGCGGTTGCACAGATCGATCAGGCGACCCGGCGTGCCGACCACGACGTCGACACCGGCAGACAATGCGTCGAGCTGCGGCTCGTAGCCGACGCCGCCGTACACCGTCAGCACGCGCAAGCCGCGGTCGGCGCCCGCCAGCGCGAGATCGCCGGAGACCTGGAGCGCGAGCTCGCGGGTGGGGGCCACGACCAGGGCCTGCGGCTTGCCCTGCGGGACCTCGGCGTAGTCCGGGTCGCCGGGCGCGACGCTGCGCTGAAGGATCGGGATGCCGAAGGCCAGGGTCTTGCCGGTGCCCGTCCGGGCCTGGCCGATGAGGTCGGTGCCCATCAGGGCCACCGAAAGGGTCATCTCCTGGATCGGGAAGGGAGTGGTGATGCCGCCGCGCTCGAGCGCGTCGCAGATCTCGGGGAGCACCCCGAGCTCTCGGAAGGTGGTCACAGTTTTCAGTTCGCTTTCGTTCGAGCCCGAGCCTTTCTCGAGCCAGTCGTCCAGCGGCGGACGAAGGCTCGTAACTCTGCTCGTAACTCGGCTCGAAACCCGGCGTCTGCCGCGCACATCCAGCGCCGCATCAGTGCCGGCGCGCGTCCTCACCGCTCTCGCGGGGACACCGCCAGTCTATCGGTAGCGTGTGCCCATGTCTGAATTCCGGCCGGGCGAGCCCGGGCTGGTGTTCGAGGACGTCGAGTACCGCCTCGCCGTGGTCGATCTCCTCGGCGCGGTCGCCTACGGCGAGCTGTCGGCGTTCGAGCGGCTCGTGGACGACGCGAAGCTGGCACCGACCGTCCGCGACAAGGTCGAGATGGGCGCGATGGCGAGCCTAGAGTTCGGACACGTCGCGCGCCTTCACGACCGCATCCGGGAGCTCGGCTCCGACCCGTTCGACGCGATGGCGCCGTTCCAGGCCGCGATCGACCAGTTCCATGCGCACACGGCGCCCGCCGACTGGCACGAGGGACTGGTGAAGGCGTACGTCGGGGACGGGCTCGCCGCCGACTTCTACCGCGAGATCGCGGCGTACCTCGACGCGGGCACCCGCGACCTGATCATCGCCTCGCTCGACGACGCGGGTCAGGCCGACTTCGCGGTCCGCCACATCCGCCAGGGCATCGCCGACGACCCCAGGCTCTCCGGGCGGTTGGCGCTCTGGGGGCGCCGGCTGATGGGTGAGGCGCTGACCCAGGCGCAGCGGGTCGCCGCCGAGCGGGACGCGCTGAGCGCCCTGCTCGCCGGCGGGATCGACCGGCCCGGCCTGGACCTGGCGGCGATCGGACGGATGTTCACCCGGATCACCGAGCGGCACAACGAGCGGATGGCCGAGCTGGGTCTCTCCGCGTGAGCTGCTGAGCCTTCGGGTGACGGGGTTCTGCTAGCGCAGCCGGCCTCGGGACCGGCCGGTCAGGCTGGCGGCCACCATCACGATCACGGCCGCGGCGATGACCTGCACGATGTGGCGCAGCCAGTCGATGCCGCTGGTCGTGCAGCGCCCGCCGAGCACGTCGACGTACAGCCAGTTGCCGACGAAGATGCCGATGATGCCGCACAGGATGGTGAGCCAGAACGGGATCTTGTCCCGGTCGCCCGGGGCGACCATCTTGCCGAGGATGCCGACGACGGCACCGCCGATGATCAGGAACAGGATCCCGCCGAGGCTCCAGTGGTGTCCGCACCTGACCAGCAGCGGGGCGATCGTCGTTGCGGTCATGCCCTGGTACGACGCCCGGTCACGGTGGTCGCGACGACCACGAAGACCGCGGCCAGGATGATGGAGATGATGAAGGCGATCCAGTCGACGCCGGAAGTGTGACCGAAGAGGCCGTAGCCGATGACCACGCCCGCGATGCCGCACACGACCGTGAGCCACAAGGGGGTGTTGTCCTTGCCGCCCGGGGCGACCCACTTGCCGAGCAGCCCGACGATGATGCCCATCACGATCACGAACAACCAGAACATGGCAACCTCCTAGGTCATACCCGCGGGGGCTGCGGGTGGTTCAACTCGTGCCCCCGTTGCTCACGCTTCAAACCTCCTGCGACACCTTTCGTGACCGGCCGTGACCGGCCCGCGCTCCATTGCTCGGGTTCCGGCCCCGGCTCAGCCTCGGAAGCCGACCTGGCCGCTCACGCCGCTGCCGATCTCCACGTAGGCGATCGTGCGGGCGGGGACCAGGATCAGGCGACCGCGCGTGTCGCGGACGACCAGGGTCGCGTCGTCGGCCAGGGCCTTGTCCAACGCGGCCTGGATCTCCTCGGCCGAGTCGTTGGTCTCGACGACCAGCTCGCGGGGTGCGTGCTGGACTCCGATCTTGACTTCCATCGTTCTCCTCGGGTGAAGCGGTCATTGCTCGTCAGTGATCCAGGGCTCGTCGCTGATTCAGTGCTCGTCGGTGAGGGGGTACCCGCGGATGCCGTGCCAGGCCAGGCCGCTGACGAGGTCGATGGCCTGCGTCTGGGTCAGGCCGCCGGACTCCCCACTGGACCCCGCCCTGGACTCCGAGATCCAGAACCGCGCGCTGACCTGGGCCATTCCCACCAGCGACACCGCCAGCAGCCGCGACTGCTCCGGTGGCAGTCCGGTGTCGTCGTGGATGACGTCGGCGATCATCGACGCGCATTCCGAGGTGACGCGTTCGACCTGCTCACGCACGGCGGGCTCGCTGGTCAGGTCGGACTCGAAGACGAGCCGGAACGCGCCGCGTTCACCGGCGACGTAGGAGTAGAACGCCGCCATCGCGGCCGCCACCCGCGTCTCGTTGTCGTGGGTCGCGGCGAGCGCCTGGCGGCAGTTGTCGATCACCTCGTCGCAGGCGGCGTCGAGCAGGGCGAGGTAGAGGTCGAGCTTGCCGGGGAAGTGCTGGTACAGCACGGGTTTGGAGACACCGGCGCGTTCGGCGATGTCATCCATCGCCGCGGCGTGGTACCCCTGGGCAACGAACACCTCGAGAGCCGAGTCGACGAGCTGGGCGCGACGTTCCCGTCGGGGGAGCCTGCCGCCCCGGGGCTTCTGGTCGCTCGACTGCTGGGTCGTGCCCACGGTGGCACCCTATCGACCCGTCCGGATGACGGACGTGCGCGTGCGGGCCGACCTGGCTCGGGAACATGGAGGGCCGAGCGCCTGTTGCTCCATGTGATAGACGCCGTCCGTTCACCCGAGGAGTACGCCGTGTCCCTCCCGCCGCTGGTCGAGCCGGCCGCCGAGCTCACCATCGACGAGGTCCGCCGCTACAGCCGGCACCTCATCATCCCTGACGTGGGGATGGACGGTCAGAAGCGCCTGAAGAACGCCCGGGTGCTGGTGATCGGAGCCGGTGGGCTGGGCAGCCCGGCCCTGCTCTATCTGGCCGCGGCCGGCGTGGGCACGCTCGGCCTGGTCGAGTTCGACGTGGTCGACGAGTCGAACCTCCAACGCCAGGTCATCCACGGTCAGTCCGACGTGGGCAAGTCGAAGGCGCTGTCGGCGCAGGAGTCGATCGCCGAGGTGAACCCGTTGGTCGACGTCGTCGTCCACGACGAGCGGCTGGACAACGACAACGTGATGCGGATCTTCGAGGGCTACGACCTCATCGTCGACGGCACCGACAACTTCGCGACCCGCTACCTGGTCAACGACGCGGCGTACTTCCTGAAGATCCCCTACGTCTGGGGCTCGATCTACCGCTTCGACGGCCAGGCCAGCGTGTTCGCGCCGACCTTGAGCGAGGTCGCCGGCGAGGACCTGCCCTGCTACCGCTGCCTGTACCCCGAGCCACCGCCGCCGGGCATGGTCCCGAGCTGTGCCGAGGGCGGCGTCCTGGGCGTGCTCTGCGCGAGCATCGGCTCGATCCAGGTGAACGAGGCGATCAAGCTGCTGATCGGCATCGGCGAGCCGATCGCCGGCCGGCTCGTCATCTACGACGCCCTCGAGATGGAGTACCGCAAGCTCAAGGTCCGCAAGGACCCGAACTGCGCACTGTGCGGCGAGAACCCCACCGTCACCGGGCTGGTCGACTACGAGGCGTTCTGCGGCGCGGTCTCGGAAGAGGCCTCGGAGGCGGCCGCCGGGTCGACCATCTCGGTCACCCAGCTCTCACACCTGCTCAAGGAGCGCGACAACGGCGGGAAGGACTTCGTGCTGGTCGACGTGCGTGAGCCGAACGAGTACGAGATCAACCGCATCCCGGGATCGGTGCTGATCCCCAAGGGCGAGTTCCTGAACGGTCACGCGCTGGGTGAGCTGCCCGGCGTCGACTCCGGCAAGCAGGTCGTGCTGTATTGCAAGACCGGCGTCCGCTCCGCCGAGGCCCTCGCCGTCGTGAAGGGCGCCGGGTACGCCGACGCGATCCACGTCGGCGGTGGCGTCTCGGCCTGGGTCGACCAGATCGACCCGAGCCAGCCGGCGTACTGAGACCTGGACTCAGGCCTGAGCCCGACCCGGCCGGCTACCGGTCCGTAACCCGGCGCCGGGTACGGCGTTGGACCTCCTGACGAATCCCCGTGACGCCGTCCCCCCGGCGCAGGACTCTGGAGGCCCCATCCTCATGACCCGATCCCCGTCCCGGCTCGCACGCAGGGTATCGATGGCGGTCGCCGCGCTGGCCACTGCGGCCCTGGCGACGGCGCTGGCGACCAGCGCGCCCGCCCAGGCCCGCACCACGTCCGACCCGCTGCTCGGTCCCCGCGCCGCCTGGGCGCCCGCCGCCAGCGCGACCATCCACCCCGGCACGATGATGTACACCGCGGGTGCCCAGTGCACCGGCAACTTCGTGTTCACCGATGCCGCCGGGAACACCTATCTCGGGTACGCCGCACACTGCGCCGGCACCGGGTCGTCGACGGACACCAACGGGTGCCAGACCGACTCGGTCCCCCTCGGCACGAGGGTCGACCTCACCAACGACGGCAACCCCGCCAGTGAAGGCACCGTCGTCGGTCACGGCACGCTGGCCTACAGCTCGTGGATCACCGAGCATCGGATCGGCACCACCGACGCCAACACGTGCGCCTACAACGACCTCGCCCTGGTCCGGATCGACGCGGGTGACGTCTCACAGGTGAACCCGAGTGTCCCCTTCTGGGGCGGTCCCACGGGCATCGACACCGACGGCACCGCGACCGGTGACCGGGTGTGGACCTACGGGAACTCCAGCCTCCGCGGAGGCGTGTCGATGCTGTCGCCGCACACCGGGATCAGCCTCGGGGACCAGGCGGCGGACGGCGGGTGGAGCCACCCGCTCTACACCCTCACCCCCGGGATCCCCGGCGACTCGGGCTCGGGCTTCATGTCCGCGGGCGGCAAGGCGGTGGGCGTGCTGTCCACGCTCGGCCTGGCTCCGCTCCCGGCGTCCAACAACATCGGCGACCTGGCCAAGGAGCTCGCCTTCGCGCAGGCCCACTCCGGCATCGACGGCCTCCAGCTGGTCCACGGCACGGAGCCGTTCAACCCCATCCTCTGACCCTTCTCCAGGCCTCCCGGACGACGAGCCCCCGCCCCACGCGGGGGCCTCGTCGTCGTCCAGGGCAGGGCCGGTCCCGGGGGCGTCCGGGCTAGGCCGGGACAACCGTGACCGCGCCGTTACCAATGAGCCCGTACCGGCGGTTACGGTGCAGCCGTGACAGCCAGGAAGGCGGGCATGAGCGCGGTCGCCCTGACCGTGCTGGCTGTCGGCGTGATGCTGCTGATGGTGATGTTCGCCGCTCGCAGCGGCCCCGATCGCATCTTCACCGGCCCCCTGCACGACCCGAGCGTGCACCCGATCACCCCGACCCTCTCGATCCCGACCCCGCCGGGGCTGCCGAGGAACCACCATCAGCAGGGCCTCCTCCACAGCAACCCGATCTTCACCGCGGTCGGCTGGATGCTGCGCGTCGCGTTCGCCCTCTGCGCTCTGTGGCTGCTCTACCGAGCCTTCCGGTGGGTCGAGGAGGCGCTGAGCAACCTCCGTGCGCGACGCCGGCCGCCGCGACCCGTGCCGGTGGACTTCGACGTCCTCGACGACCCGGAGCCCCTGGTCGAGGAGATCCGGCGCGGCGCTGACGAGCAGTTCGAGCTGCTCCTGGGGGGTCACCCACGGAACGCGATCGTCGCCTGCTGGGACCGCTTCGAGGAGCATGCCGAGCGGGTCAACGCCGCGCGGAAGCCCTGGGAGACGTCCTCGGAGTTCACGCTGCGCCTCCTCGACGCGGTCTCGGCGGACCAGACCGCTGTCGCCCGGTTGGAGGCGCTCTACCGCGAGGCACGCTTCTCCGACCACGAGATCGACGAGACCCGGCGTGATGCGGCGATCGAGGCCCTGCGCGCGATCCATGCCTCGCTGGGGGTCGGGGTGAGCTCCCCATGAGCGCCCGGTGAGGGCCCGGTGAGGGCACGGTGAGGGCACGGTGAAGGCATGGTGAGGCGGAACCTCGGAGCCCGTCGCTGGGCCGTGCGCGGGCTCCTGGTGGTGGGAGGGATCGCCGGGCTGACGATCTTCGCCCTGATCGAGGACACCCGTCCGCGCCCCGTGCCCACCCTGCTCCTGGTGGGCGCGGTGGTGGCCATCTTCGGGATGCTCAGCGACAGCTCCGGGACCGATCCCGCCGACTGGTCGCCGATGAGCGACTACACCACCACGACGGCCGGGCAGGATGCCGGGCTCGCCGGGAACCTGCGGCTGCTCGAGAACCATCTGACCGCCCGCCAGGTCGACCCGCTGCTTCAGGCGCGGCTGACGCGGATGACCGACGACCGCCTGTCGCAGCTGGGCCTCTCGCGTGGCGATCCCGACGTACGACGACGGCTCGGGCCTACGCTCACGGGGGTCATCGACGGCCCGCCGCGCTCCTTGCAGCGGGCCGAGATCGAGGAGTGCATCCGACGGATCGAGGAGCTGACCCCATGACCCAGCCCGTGACACCCACCGGCGTCCTCTCGGTGACGGAGACCTCGGAGCGGGCGCGTGCGGTGCTCGACGAGGTCGAGCGAGCCGTGGTCGGGAAGCGCCATCCACTGACTCTGGTGCTGTCCGCGGTACTGGGGAAGGGCCACGTGCTCCTCGAGGACTTCCCCGGGTTGGGCAAGACCCTGGCCGCCCGCAGCCTGGCGCGGGTCCTCGGCCTCGGCTTCGCGCGGGTGCAGTTCACGCCGGACCTGCTCCCAGCCGACATCACCGGCTCGTTCCTCTACAACCAGAAGGAAGGCACCTTCGAGTTCCGCCGTGGTCCGCTGTTCACCGGGCTGCTCCTGGCCGACGAGATCAACCGGACCCCGCCCAAGACGCAGTCGGCGCTGTTGGAGGCGATGCAGGAGCACCAGGTCACGGTCGAGGGCGAGACGTTCCGGCTGTCCGAGCCCTTCCACGTCCTGGCGACGGCGAACCCGATCGAGTACGAGGGCACCTACCCCCTTCCCGAGGCCCAGCTCGACCGGTTCCTGATGCGGGTGAGCTTCGGCTACCCGACGGCCGACGAGGAGCACGACGTGGTGACCCGGCGCCTGGCCCGTCGCCAGGAGGAGGTCGACCTCGACGAGGTCACCGACGCGGCCGGGCTCGGCGCGATGCAGGCCGCGGTGGAGACGGTGACCCTCGACGACACGGTGGCGCGCTACTGCGTCGACCTCGCGACCGCGACCCGCGACCACAAGGACGTGCTCACCGGGTCGTCCCCGCGAGGGTCCCTCGGTCTCGCGCTGGCCGCCCGCGGGTTCGCGGTGATCCGTGGCCGTGACTACGTGATCCCCGAGGACGTGAAGGCCGTGGCCCGGGCGGTGCTGTCGCACCGGATCACGGTCAAGCCGGAGCTCTGGATGACCCAGGCCAGCGGTCCGCGGGTCGTCGATGCCGTGCTCGCCGAGGTCCCGACGCCGCGCGCCCTCGAGACGACGTGACGGACCCGACCACGCGCTGGCACCCCACCAGCAGCCTGGAACGCGCGCTCACCCTGGGCGGCGTGGGGATCGGGCTTGCGTTGGCCATGGGCCGGCCCGCCCTGGTGGTCCTGGTCGCCCCGCTGGTGGTCGTGGGAGCACTCGGTCTGGTCCACCGTCCGACCCGCGAGCCCACGGTGTTCACCACCCTCGGCCACCGGCAGCTGTACGAGGGCCAGGGCACGCGGGCACGGCTGGAGGCCTCGGGACTGGAGGACGTCGAGCACCTCGTCCGAGTCGTGTCCCCTCAGCCGTTCATCGCGGTCCACCCCCATGACGGTGCACTCGGGCACCTGCTCCGGCCGGGCGAGGAAATCGCGCCGATCGAGCTGTCGCCGCGCCGTTGGGGGAGCCGGCTGGTCGGCTCCGAGAAGGTCGCCCTGACCACGCCGTGGGCCGGGTACCGCTGGGGTCCGGTCCCCTTCATCGGTCGCGAGGTGGCCGTCCTGCCCACGCTCATGCATCTGCGTGCGGGGGGCGAGGCTCCGCAGCCGATCGGCCTGATCGGTGCGCACCGCTCCCGGCGCGACGGCGACGGGACGGAGTTCTCCTCCATCCGCAGGTTCCACCCCGGCGACCGGCTACGGCGGATCAACTGGCGGGTCTCGCTCAAGCTGGGGAACCTCCACGTCGAGTCCACCCGGGCCGAGGAGGACGCGGCCGTGCTCCTGATCGTCGACGCCATGGCCGACTACGGGCTGTCCGAGGGTGTCGGGTCGACCGAGAGCAGCCTCGACGTCACCGTGCGGGCCGCGGCCGCGCTGGCCGACCAGTACCTCGGCGGAGGCGACCGGGTGTCCTTGCGCGTGCTCAGCCCCGATGGTGAGTACGCCGGGTACGGGACGGGCACCCGCCACCTGCGCCGGATCCTGACCGTGCTGTCGCGGATCCGGCCGGGCGTCCCGCGCGACGTGTCGATCGACCAGATCGACTTCCGGACGACCGCCGGCACCGTCGTGGTCGTGATCAGCCCGATGCTCTCAGAACCCCTCGCCACCGCGACCGTGCGTCTGGTACGCCGTGGCCTCCCGGTGATCGTGGTCGACCCACTGCCGCCCGGCAGCACTCCGTCGGTCCATCCGGACTCGGACGCGGATGTCTCGGACCTGGCGTGGCGGATGCGCCTTCTCGACCGCAGCCATCTCCTCGCCCGACTGTCGGGGGCCGGCTGTCCCGTCGTGCCGTGGAACGGCCCGCGGACCCTGGAGGAGGTCCTGCGCCGCCTGGCCCGTCGGGGCCAGCTCCCCCGGGTGGGCGCGTCATGATCCGCGGCGCCGGCGCCCAGCCGAGCGTGTGGGCCCTGCGGGCCCTGATCGTGCTCGGCGTCATGGTGGCGCTGCTGGCCGGGTCGTGGACCGGCTACACCCCGCCGGTCGCCCTCGTGGTCCTGGTGGCGCTGGGGGCACTGCTCTCGCCGTTCCGCCCCGAGCATCTGTCGCTGTCGATCACGATGGGCCTGGTGATCTTCTGGTGGGGGCTGCAGCTGCGTGGGGAGATGCCGGGCACGGTGCTGGTCGTCGCCGCGGCCTTGATCTGCGCCCACGTCGCCGCCACGGTGCTGGCCTACGGGCCGCCCTCGCTCCCGGTCCATCCGGAGCTCGCGCTGCTGTGGGCGACCCGCGGCGTACTGGCTTGGGTGGCCGCGCTGGTGGTCTGGGTCGTGGCCCGGGCCTACACCGGTCACGGCACCCCGTCCTTCTTCTGGCTGACCGGTCTCACCGCCTCAGTGATCGCGGCCGTGGTGGCCGGGGCGGCGGTCTCCCCACGCGGCGTGGGCGCCCGTCGATGACTCCCCGTCTCGACCACGAGCAGTACGTCGAGCTCGTGCTCAGCTGCGTGGAGCAGATCCCGCGCGGCCGGGTCACGACGTACGGCGCGATCGCGGAGGTGGTCGGGCAGGTCGCCGGCGGCGGAGGGCCGCGCCTGGTCGGTTCGGTGATGGCCCAGCACGGCGGCCCGGTGCCGTGGTGGCGGGTGGTCCGCGCCGACGGGTCGCTGCCGCCGAGCCACGAGGTCGACGCCCGCCCGTGCTACCTCGAGGAGGGCACCCCGCTGCGCCCGACCGGCAACGTCGACATCAAGAAGGCGTTCTGGCGTCCGCCCGCTCCCGGGTGAGTGCCGCGAGCCGGGTCAGTGCCTTCGGGAAGATCTCCTCCGGCGGGGTCACCAGACCGGCACCCACCTGACCGATCCCGGCGACGCGGCCGGCCATCCCGGTGTTGATCTGGGGGAGGATGCCGGTGCGGCAGACCTTCGTCACGTCGATGCCGGTCGGGACCCCGGCGAACTCCAGCACCGGCACGCTCCACCGCGGGTTCTCTCCGAGCGTGATCTCGCCCATCCGCCGGGTCGTCGCGAGTGCGTCCGGTACCGAGCCGCCGACGAACCTCACGATCGCGGGTGCGGTGGCCATCGCGAACCCGCCGAGGCCCGCGGTCTCGGTGATCGCCGAGTCACCGATGTCGGGGTTGGCGTCGTCCGGGCCGTAGTCGCCGAGGTAGAGGCCGTCGGCCACCTGGGCGGGTCCGGTGAACCACTCGTCACCGGTGCCCGAGACCTGGATCCCGAAGTCGGTGCCGTTGCGCGACATGGCCACGACCATGGTCGACCCGGGTACGTCGCGTCCGGCGTCCAGGGCCAGCTTGCAGGCCGGCATCGCGACGTTGAGGAAGAAGTGGTCGTTGCCGCCGACGAACCGCAGCGCCTCGGCGACGTCAGCGGGGTCGGCCCCGGAGGAGACCAGAGCGGGTCCGAGGTCACGCAGTAACATCAGGGTTCCGGCGCGGTTGCGGTTGTGAGCCTCGTCGCCCATCTGGAGCATCTGCCCGAGGATCGCGGTCGCGTCGACCGGTTCGGCCGCCGCGCGGACGGCGCGCTGCAGCAGCGGTCCCAGGACGTCGCCCATCCAGCGCAGCCGGGTGAGCACCTCGGGCGCGTACGCGCCGTACCGGAGGACCTTGCCGAGGCCCTCGTTGAGGGTGCAGTGCGCGCGGGCGCCGGTCGCTGGGTCCTCGAGCACGAACATCCACATGCTCGGCGTGACGACCCCGGCCATCGGGCCGACGGATCTGCGGTGGTGGCAGGGCTCGAGCCGGACGTGCAGCCCGCCCTCGAAGAGCGCGGCCGCCTCGTCGGGGGTGTCGACCAGCCCCTCCAGCACGGCGCCGCCCATCAGCGCCCCCCGGAGCGGTCCGGAGGCGCGCTCCCAGGTGATCGGTGGACCCGCGTGCAGGAACTCGCCCCTCTCCAGGCCGACCGCCTCGTGGGCCGGGAGAACGTCGACGAGCAGGGCCTGGACGCCGAGCACGCGCTCCAGCGCACGGGCGTTCGCGTCGGGTCGGAGCGGGTCCAGCGCGACCGTGGCCAGGTCCTGCTCGGTGTCCGGGAGGGGCGGGCGCCAGTCGACGCGGAAGACCGGTGCGGCCTGGTCCGCGACGGCCTGCGCCAACAGGTCGATCCCGACGCTGACGACGCTCTCGGTCATTCGGGGTCCCCGGGGCGTTGTTCGACGGAGGAGCGAAGCGGGGG
>JAICSC010000332.1 GCA_025937085.1 Nocardioides sp. | reverse complement strand
CTCCTGCGGGACGAGACGGCCGCGCAGGAGCGGGCGCAGCGTTACCTGTGACGGCTCACTCCGTGATGTCCGTCGGCGTCCGGTGCAACACGTAGTGGTCGCCGTACGCGGCGGTCCCGACTGCGGCGGGCAACCCCGCAGTGCCACCCATCACGTAGACCGAGCGCAGCACCGCCTCGCCGGCGCCCAGCCACTCCCGGGCGGCCGAGGACAGTCCCGCGCGCTGGTCCACGACGAGGGCCGGACCGACCATGCTGGAGATCAGCAGGTCGTGCCAGTCGGCGGGCGTGGTCACCGAGACCCGGCCAGGGGCGTCGTACAGATCCTGCACCGCGGCGAGGCTGTCGACGTACGGATCCGAGCCGCCGACATCGATGATCCGGAAGGGCCGCTTGCCGGCCCATGAGGTCCGCACCGCAGCCTGTGCCTCGCGGCCGACGGCGTACACGGTCGCCGGGTTCTCGGGGCCGTGCGCAATCCGGTCGAGCCTGGCGGCGGTCTCGGCCGGCATCGTGGGCCCGTCGGTCAGCAGGACCGGGTTCAGCGCGCCGACCGAGGACGCGATCGCCGGCAGGTCGTCCTTCGACACCACGACGTAGGTCTCGTACTGGCCTTGTACGACGCGCGCCGCGTCTGCTGCCGCGGTGTCGGGCGTGAACCGATGGACCTTGAGCTTGAGGCCTTTGATCCCGAGGAGCTCGGTCTCCACGCGTTCCGGCACGTCGCTCGTGGTTCCCACGAGGTCGACGATCTCGCGCATCCGGAATCCCCGCGGTTGCTGGAGGAGCCGCACGATCTCGTCCCGGACCCGGGAGTTGAGGCGCCCGTCTGGCAGGAAGAGGATCGGACCGCCCGCGGCGATGGCGGTTGCGGGTGCCGCGGCGGCGGGGTCGCTCGTGCTGAGCAGCGTGACGTGCGTGGCCCGGGAGATGCCGGAGGCGTCCGACTCGTCGGTCGGGATCGTGGTCCCGTCGACGAAACGCGCGCGGGAGACGGCCAGCGCGGTGCTCACCGGGTCCGAGCCCGGGTAGACGCCGACGCTCGGTCGGGTCAGCGTCCCGGTGCTCGCGACGCCGGGATGCCTGAGTACGACGCGAACCGGGTTGCGCCCGGGCGTGGCGACGGTGCTGCTCACCGACTCCACGTCGTGCGCGGTCGAGAAGAGGATCCGTCGGCCGTCGGGAGACCACGCCAGGTGTCCGGTCGGGTAGGCCCGCCACGTGACCTGGGTCGGGTGCGGCCTGCGGGTCTGGACGGGGATGGCCTGGACGTGGATCTGGCCGTCGGTGCCGATGTAGGCGACCCGGTCGCCGGTGGCGGAGACGGCCGGTGCCCGGCCGCGCAGCAACGGGTAGGCGCCGAAGCCGCGCTGGTTGCGGTCAGCGACGTACACCTTCGTCACGCCGCGAGAGGTCCGGTGCTCGAAGAGCATCGTGCTGCGGGCGGAGTCGTTGTGAGAGGCCTGGAACCAGGTGGCGCTGGGGGCGGTGTCGTGCCCACCGTCGGAGGCTGTCTCGTCGACGGTGGGGTCCGGCTTGCCCGCCTCGAGACCGTCGTGTCCGTCCGCGGCGACCTCCTTCAGACGCCACACGCCGTCGTGGCCGCGTTCGCTGAAGATGATCTCCGACCCGCCGTCCTCGAACGTCGGCTGGGCGCGGCGTACGCCGGGGTCGGTGCTGGTCAGGATGCGGAGCCCGGTCCCGTCCAGGTGGGCGAGCGCGATGTTGCCCAGCCGGTCGACGAAGGCGAGGTCCATGCCGTTCGGCGACACGGTCGCGTCGGTGACGGTCGTGGAGAACTGCACGGTGCGTCCCGCCACACGGACGATCGAGGACCCGTCGCTGATCACGAGGAGCGATGGTCGGCGCGGCGGCGTGATCACCTGGGCTACCGGTGACGGGGTCGTCGATGCGTCGGTATCACGGGAGTGACGAGGCTTGGCCGGGTGGGTGGAGGGACTCGGATGGGGAGCGGCGGCGGGGCTCGACGCCGGCCCCGCAGCGTGCGACGCGCTGTCCGGTCCGCCCGCGCCGTCGCATGCGGTCAGCGCCAACGACGCCGTCGTCAACGCGGTCAACCACAACAGGCACTTGCCGGCGCCGGTCATCCCACTGCTCCCCGTTCTTCCCCGGAGGTTCCGGGTTCGACGATGAGACGCAGGTCACGCTGGGTGAGTTGTGGGCGAGTTGTGGGTGAGTTGTGGGCGAGTCAGCTCTTCCGAGCCTCGGCCCGGCAGTCGGCACAGGTGCCGACGATCTCCAGGGTGTGGGAGAGGTCGGCGAAGCCGTGCTCGGCGGCGATGGCCGAGGTCCAGCTCTCGACAGCCGGGCCCTCGACCTCGACGGTCGCCCCGCACGACCGGCAGACCAGGTGATGGTGGTGGGTGTCGGAGCACCGACGGTAGATCGCCTCGCCGTCCTCGCGTCGCAGGACGTCGACGAGTCCGTGGTCGGCGTACAGCGCGAGCGTGCGGTAGACGGTGGCGAGCCCGACCCCGGACCCCTCGGCCGCGAGCAGCTCGTGCACCTCCTGGGCCGAGCGGAAGTCGTCGACGCCGGTGAGCGCCTCGAGGACCGCCTGCCGCTGCGGGGTGGTGCGCGGTGTGGGGCCATCGGGCTCAGTGCTCGTCATAGTGCCGCCCCTCTCCGGTGACGTGGACCGCATGGCGGTGGCCGTCGTGGACGTAGTCGACGTGGTCGCCGTGCTCGATCGCCAGGTGACCACACCCGGGGCCGTGGACGTGGCGGTGCCGTTCGCCGGCCTCCTCGTGCAGCGGCAGTGCGTCGGCGTCGTACGGCACCCGGGCGCGGCGTCGGCGCTCGAGCACCATTCCGACCGGCGAGGTCGCGACGAACCCGGCGAGGGAGACCAGCACGATCGTGGCGCCCGGTGGTAGGTCCAGGAACGCCGAGACCACGACACCGCCCAGGGAGGCGACCAGGCCGCCGGCCATCGCGAACAGCATGGTCGACCGGAAGCTGCGCGTGAACTGCTGCGACGTCGCGACCGGGATGATCATCAGTGCGCTCACCAGCAGCAGTCCGACGGTCCGCATCGCCACGCTCACCGTGACCGCGGCCAGGACCGAGACCAGGGCGTTGTAGAACCACACCGGTACGCCGCTGGCCCGCGCGAAGTCCTCGTCGTACGAGACCACGAACAGCTGCGGCAGCAGCGCGAGCCCCGCCACGATGACGAGGCCCGCGAGCACCAGCGAGACCACGACGTCGTCGGAGGAGATGGTCGTGATCGAGCCGAACAGGTAGGCCTGCAGGGCGAACGCGCCGTTGCCCGCCAGCTGCACCAGGACGAGTCCGCCGGAGATGCCGCCGTAGAAGAGGAGGGCGAGTGCCAGGTCGCCGGTGGCCTTGCCGGAGGTGCGGATCAGTTCGATCACCACCGCACCGATGACGGCCACGACGACCGCGGTGTACGTCGGCGACGTGCCGGTCAGCAGGCCCAGGGCGACGCCGGTGACGCAGATGTGGCCGATGCCGTCGCCCATCAGCGAGAGTCGCCGCTGGACGAGGTAGGTGCCCATGCCTGGTGCGGCGAGGCCGGTGACCGTGGCCGCGATCACGGCTCGGATCATGAACGGGGCGAGCAGCAGGTCCCACATCAGCGTTCCCCTTCCAACGGCGCCTGCATCGGTGGCAGGCGGCCGGTCTCGTCCTGCTGGTCGTGGTGGTGCGCGTGTGCCACGCCGCCCTCGGCGAGCTGGTCCGGGGGTCCGTCGTACGTCACCCGGCCCTCGCGCAGCGCCACGACGCGGTCGATGAGCGGTGCGAACGGGCCGAGCTCGTGGAGGACGACGACCACGCTCGCCCCGGCGTCGGCCCGGCCGCCGAGGGTTGCGGCGATCGCGACCTGGCTGGCGTGGTCGACCCCGGCGTTCGGCTCGTCGAGGAGGAG
>JAICSC010000265.1 GCA_025937085.1 Nocardioides sp. | reverse complement strand
GACCACAGTGATTGAACTGCCGACCACAGTGTTGAGATAGCGAGCCGGTGTCCGCTCCGTCCGGGACGTCGGCAGACTCCAAGCGCCCCGCGAGTCTACGCGGGGTGTGTGTGACCCGTCCAACTCACGCCGCGCGGACTGTGCCTGCGAAGTCCGCGTGCAGGGCGGGAGGTCGAGGAGCGCTCGGCTCGGCCGAGCCTGCGCGGGCGAGCGACGCGTCTCGAGACCCGCGCCCCTGCCCGAGGCCCAGGCACCGCGCGAGGGGTGGGGAATCCACCGTTTCCGACGCGAGAACGGCGCCTCATCCACCGCCCCCGGGCGTGGCATGGAGGTCCCCGGTGGGCCGCGATGGCATGCAGGAGCTCGGCGGCACGGTCTGCGACGGGGTTCTGCCCGGCTCGCGCGGCGAGATCGACCAGCGCCCAGAGGTCGGCGGCGCGGGCGAGCTCCAGTGCCTCCTCGGGCGTCCCCCCACGTCGCTCACACCACACCACCAGCACGGCGTCGGCGTACGTCGGCCGAC
This sequence comes from Nocardioides sp., assembly GCA_025937085.1. GTDB lineage: Bacteria > Actinomycetota > Actinomycetes > Propionibacteriales > Nocardioidaceae > Nocardioides. The sequence goes on along the minus strand of JAICSC010000265.1, from coordinate 4,787 downwards.
GGTCGAAGCGGAGCAGGTTGCCGAGGTCGGTGAAGGGGTGGCCGGAGTGGGCGGCATCACCGCGCACGGACAGCGGCATAGCGGGCGAATGGCCGACCGCCCATGAGCGGCCTTGCGAGCAGACCCCGCCTAGCCTTCGGCGGGCTGCCGTGGGACTTGAAAGCTGCGCACCTCGTGGGGCCACAGGCAGGCCGCTGCAACCTTTGCGGCCCACACGCGAGCCGCCTCCTCGTCGGGCACGTCAATGATCGTGAATCCTCCGAGGTGCTCCTTGGTCTCGGTGTAGGGGCCATCGGTGAAGACTGGGCTTCCGCTGGTGGCGTCCACGTTGAAGACCGGCGCGGAGTTGTCCAAGCCTCCGAGGAAGACGTACACGCCGGCAGCCTTCATCTCCGCTCGCAGCGCTCTGACTGCCTGCGACATCTCCTGCATCCGCTCCTCCGAGTAGTCGGGGACCCACTCTTCGTTGGCGGCGATGAGGTACTCGGTCATGTTCGGCTCCTTGGTCGAGGCGGCGCTCCTTGGTCCACCCTCTACTCTCCCCACGAACGGGGTAGTGGCCATTCGACACGAATCATCTGACACCTACACAACGCGTCCGCTCATCGGCGTGTGTGCGTTTCGCTCGCTACGGCAGCGCGTGCAGATCTCCTGTCCGAGCGATGGCCGCGAGGTGCTCGTGGGCTCGATCCGCAACGGGATTCTGGCCACGCCGTGCCGCAAGGTCGACCAAAGCCCAAAGGTCGGCGGCCCGGGCGAGCTCGAGCGTCTCGCCCGGATCAGTCCCCCGCCGCTCGCAGTAGGCGGCCAAGACAGCGTCGGCGAACGCGGGCTTGCGGTCGAACCGGAGCATGTTGCCCAGATCTGAAACTGGACAGCCCGAGTGGGCGAACTCCCAGTCCAGCAGACCGGTGACGCTCAGAGTCTCCGGATCGATCAACACGTTCTTGGGGTTGGCGTCCGAGTGCACCAGGCAGGTGCGGCCGACGCCGTCGAGCATGGCCTGCGCGTCCACCGCGACCGCGTCGAGGCGCTCGAGCAACCCCTGGTCCCACCCCAGCGCATCTGCCTGGGCGGTGACGAACCCCGGCAGCCCGTCGGCCAGCCCGAAGTCACCGATCGTCAGCTCGGGGTCGACGAACGGTCCGAAGCGCAGCGTCGGCATCCCGGCCAGGTCGGCGACGAGTCCCCCCATCCGTCGGCCGAGGGCGGCGGCGTCGTCGTCGTCCAACGAGGGCAGGACCAGGTCTCCGCGGACTCCGGGCAGGAAGGTCGTGACGAGCAGCCCCGGTTGGTCTGCCCCGGGAGCTCCACGCCGTACCTCGAGCACGTCGGGCACCGGCACCAGCCCGCGGACGAGCCGCAACACCGCCGCGTCGATCTCCGGTGCGGCCTCGGGGCGCCCTCCGGGCGGGTAGATCCGGACCACCGTCCGCTCTGCCCCGGCCTCGGCCACGAAGGTCTGGCCGGACCACCCACCGGCGAGCGGGGTCAGGTCGGAGAAGTCCACCCGGTCACGCTTGCACAGCCGGGACGACCTCGCCCAGCCGAGCCCCTCGGAACAGGTGAAGGGGCGTCGAGGCTCGTCCAGGGCGTTCGCTGTCCCCTGGCCCGTCCGGGTCTGGCAGCGCCGACCGTTCGAGGCGTAAAGGTCTAATAGCACGTAATTCGATCCATCTTGAGGAGTCCTCGTGAACGCTCAACGTTCGTCCCGGGCGGCCATCACGCTCCGTTCCGTGGTTGCCTTCGCGCTGGTCGCGCTCGGCGCGGCCTCTCTCGGAGCGACTCCGTCGGCCGTGGCCGAGACATCCCACAACTGGACTGTCCTGGCCGGCTCGCAGTCCGCGGACGGCTCCGTCACCGGCGCGCGATTCCTGCCCGGCGAGATCTGGATCGACCAGGGCGACACGGTGACCTGGGTGGCGAACTCCGTCGAGCCCCACACCGTCACGTTCTTCCCTACCAACGGGCAGCCCGCTGGACCATTCAACCCCGGGGACCCGAGCCAGGTCACCCGGATGGGTAGCGGAGCCGTGGACGGCACCTACCAGAACTCGGGCGTCCTCACGACCGTTCCGGTCGGCCAGGACTTCGGGCCGTTCCCGCCCTTCGCGACGCCCTACCAGGACTACTCGTTGTCCTTCCCCGACACCGGGGACTTCGACTACTACTGTCTGGTGCACGGGGTGATGATGAAGGGCACCGTTCACGTGGCGGCCGCCGGTACGGCGTACCCGTTCACGCAGGCGCAGTACAACGCCCAGGCGGCCCAGCAGGCCCGCGCCATCCGGCGTGACGGCAACCTGCTGCGCGCCCGGGCGCTCGCCGAGGCCAACCAGCACCGCGTGATGATGGGCGCCGATGACGGCACGGCGATGGTCATGCGCTTCCTCCGCCCGTCGGTGACCGTGCACGTCGGAGACACGGTGCTGTTCGACAACTCGCAGAACATGGGCCCGCACACCGTCACCTTCGGTGAAGAGCCGATGGGCCCAGCCCTGGAGACCTACCGACCGGCCGCGTCGTACAGCGGAGGTGACCTCAGCTCATTCACGCCGCCCGGGCTCACGTTCGCCGTGACGTTCACCAAGCCGGGGATCTACCACTACATCTGCGCCCTGCACGACGTCCAGGGCATGGTGGGCCGGGTGATCGTGAGGCCGTGAGCCGGTGGGGCGCGTTAGCCTGCCCGCGTGGAGGACCACCTGCCGCAACGGGTGCGCGTCGAGCGTCGCGCGGTGAGCGAGGAGGAGTCTCGGGCCGCCAACGGCCGCGACTGGGACCGGTACGCCGATGAGTACCAGGCGACCCACGGTGGTTTCCTCGGCGACACCGGCTTCGTGTGGGGACCCGAGGGACTCACCGAGGACGAGGCCGGGGTGCTGGGCAAGGTCACCGGGCGCGACGTGCTCGAGGTGGGGTCGGGAGCGGGGCAGTGCTCGCGCTGGGTGCGTGTCCACGGTGGCACGTCGTACGGCCTCGACCTCTCGGCCCGGCAGCTCCAGCACTCGCGCCGGATCGACGAGGAGACCGGCATCGTCGTCCCTTCGGTGCGGGGCACGGCAACCGCGCTTCCGTACGCCGATGGCACGTTCGACGTGGTGTTCTGCTCGTTCGGCGCCATGCAGTTCATCGCCGACCTCGACATCGCCGTCGCCGAGGTGGCGCGGGTGCTGCGCCTCGGTGGCCGGTTCGCGTTCTCGATCACCCACCCCACCCGGTGGAGCTTCCCCGACGACCCGTCGGAGGCCGGACTGACGGCGGCCACGTCGTACTGGGACCGCACACCGTACGTCGAGGTCGACGACGCGACCGGGAACGTTGCCTACGTCGAGCACCACCGCACACTCGGAGACTGGGTGGCCCTGCTGGCCGGCACCGGTTTCCGGATCGTCGCCCTGCTCGAGCCGGAGTGGCCCGAGCACCACGACCGGGTCTGGGGTGGCTGGTCACGGGTCCGAGGACGCCTCACCCCAGGTACGGCGGTGTTCGCGGCCGACCTGGACCGCTGACCCTCACAACCCGGGGAGGAACTTGGGGGAACGACGTCGCAGCGCGAAGGCACCCAGGCCGAGCCCGCCCAGGACGACCGCCGAGAGCAGGCGTACGACGTTGCGTGAGCCCTGGCCGTCGCTGCCGTTGATCTCGAAGTCGTAGGCCATCAGGCCCATCGCGCCGTGGGGCGCGCCGTACACCATCCCTTCGGTGTTGGCCCGCTTGGCGCCCGCTGCCAGGACGGCGTACAGCTTGCCGTACTGCTGTGCGGTGTCCTGTCCGGCCTTCACGATCTTGACGACCCCGCGCCGGGAGAGCTCGTGAGCACCGCTCTTCAGCCGCGGCGCCCCGTCGCGGGCCTGCTGGAGCCCGTTCGCGAGCTGGTCAGAGCCGGAGCCGGCGGTGGTGAGCCCGTCCGACAGCTGATGGGCTCCCGCGTCGAGCTTGCCCAGACCGTCCGCGAGTGCCGCGGCGCCGCAGCGCAGGGTCTTGGTGGGGTCGCAGCCCGGTCCGGGCGTTCCCAGCCCGGCGAGGATCTGCTCGCGCAGCGAGTCGACGAGCAGCGGGATGCCGGCCTGGACCGCCAGTGCGGCCTCCTTGATGCCGCAGTCGTCTCCGGTGGTCGGCGTGTTCTGGGCCGCAGCGCAGTCGGCGGCCGCGTGCGGGTTCGACAGCCCCGCGCGCAGCTGGTCGAGCCCCGCGCCGGGGTTCAGCAGCTGCTGGCCGGCCTGGGTGGCGATCTTGGTAAGGCTGGTCTGAAGCAATGCCAGTTGCGAATCGTAGTCACCCGAGCCCTTCGCGAAAGTGTCGGCGAGCGTCGTCACGGCGCTCGTACACTTCGGGTCCGACTTGCAGCCTGCGGTTTCGATGATGCCGGTGATGTCGGTGGGCTGGGGTGGCTGGGTGTGGCGGCCCAGGAGCGCCGCGATGATGTCGCCCTCGCTGATGACCTTGAAGTTGGCGCCGAGGGAGACCCCAGGCCCCGGGCTGCGACTCAAGCCGACAGAAAACGCCAGTGACGTCACCGCGTCGATCGCACCGCAGTGTTGGGGCTCCCTTCCAGCAACCGTGGCAGATGTGCAGTCGTTGCCCGCTCCCACCTCGAGGCCCTGCTGGATCGCGTTCAGGCCACCGAGGACGGTCTTCTTGTCGGCCGGGTCGTTCACGTTGCCGACGCCGTCCGCGATCTGGGTGAGGGCACCGAGCAGCAGCTGGTACTTCTTGTTGTGCGCCAGGGTGTTCGGGAGCTTGGTCAGCGCATCATGCAGCTGGGTCAGACCGGCAGCCAGCTT
>JAICSC010000026.1 GCA_025937085.1 Nocardioides sp. | reverse complement strand
CCACCGGTGATGTGCCACGCCCACCACATCATCCACTGGCTCCACGGCGGCGACACCAAACTCGAGAACCTCGTCCTGCTCTGCGGACACCACCACCGCGTCATCCACGACACCCCCTGGCAAGTCCGCCTCAACCCCCACGACCGAAAACCCGAATTCCTACCCCCACCCAAACCCGGCATCGAAAGAACCTGGATCCGATATCGACCACGACGCGAATAGGCGTGACGTCGGTGAGGTCGACGCGAGGGTGTCCGGGCTCGCCGAAAAGGCGTCGCGTTCATGAACCCGTACGTCGGAAGCGGCGAGAGGCTGATCGGACTGCGGACTCCGGTTGCTGTTCCCGCCGCGGCAGGGGCTACGCTGCCGATGATCACATCCAGCACGCCCGTGGTGTGGGGAAGCCGGTCGAAGTCCGGCGCTGACCCGCAACCGTAGGTCGTGTCCTTCTCGGAGGACACGATGAGCCGGAGCACCCGCCACGACGCGTCCCGAACACGCGCTGTCGAGGAACGCAGCGGGTGGGTTCCCGCCCCGGACCGGGGTGCTCCTGCCCGCTGCAGCAGCGGGAAGGAAGACATGACCATCTCCACCTCCGTACGACGCGCCGGAGCCGCGCTCGTCGCGTCGGCTCTGGCGGCCTCGTTGGTCGCCGTCGGCTCCCCGGCCGGCGCCGTGCCGTCATCGTCACCGGCCGGCCATGGCGCGACCTGGCTGGCCAAGCAGCTGGACCGCAAGGGCCTCATCTACAACCGTCAGTTCAAGTTCAACGACTACGGCCTCACCGCCGACACTGTGCTCGGCCTCGACGCGATCGGCGGACACAAGAAGGACGTCCGGCACGCGCGCCACGCCCTGGCCCGCCACGTGCTCGGCTACACGGGCAAGAAGGGCGAGCGGTACGCCGGTCCGACGGCCAAGCTGACCGTCGTGGCCCAGCAGACGGGCGGCGGTGCACGGCACTTCGGCGGGGTCAACCTCGTCAAGCGGCTCGCTCACCTGGTGGCCACCGACGCCCCGATCGCGGGCCGGATCGAGGACAGGTCGTCCTTCGGCGACTTCGCCAACGCCATCGGTCAGATCTTCGCTGTTCGCGCACTCATCCGGGCCCACCACCCCAGGGGGCAGCTGGCGCTGAGGTTCCTGCTCCGCCAGCAGTGCCGCGCGGGCTTCTTCCGGCTGAACTTCGACTCCGACAAGACCGCCCGCCACCAGGGCTGCGGCAAGGATGACCCGGCCGACACCGACGTCACCGCTCTCGCCGTGGTCGAGCTGGCTCGGGCCGCCCATGGCCACGGCAAGCTCGAGAAGGCCCTGGCGAAGGCGACCCGCTGGCTCAAGCGACACCAGAAGGCCAATGGCAGCTTCGGCGGTGGCCCCTCGACGGCGCGCGCCAACTCCAACAGCACCGGCCTGGCCGGGTGGGCCTTCCTGACCGAGCACCGGTGCAGGGCCGCCCGTCACGCCGCAGGCTGGCTGGCCAGGCTCCAGGTCAGGGGGCACCTCGCGGGTACGCCGCTGGCGGGCGAGCGCGGTGCGATCGCCTACGACCGGGCCACCCTGAGGGCCGCCAGGCGGGACGGCATCGACAAGTCCGCGCGTGACCAGTGGCGTCGCGCCGGGGCCCAGGCGGCGCCCGGACTGCTGGCGCTCTCCCGTTGCGGGCACTGACCTGCATGACCCGGCTCGTCGTACGCCTCGCCGTCGCGGTCCTCGTGGCCGCGGCGGTGGGGCTCGGCGTGCCTGGACCGGCGCAGGCCGCTACGTGCGGCGGCGCCCACGGGATCTCCGTCGTGGTCGACTTCCACCAGCTCGGGGGAGGAGCGCAGAAGCACTGTGACCCGAGCGGTGCGGGCGAGACCGCCTGGAGTCAGCTCCAGGACGTCGGATACAAGCTGACGCCGGTCCAGCGGCAGCCGGGGTTCGTGTGCCGGATCAACGACGCGCCGGCTGACGACCCCTGCGTCAACACCCCGCCGTCCGACGCGTACTGGTCGCTGTGGTGGTCGGACGGCAAGTCCGGGAAGTGGAGCTACTCCTCCCAGGGGCCAGGCTCGCTGAAGGTTCCCGACGGGGGCTACGTCGCCATGTCCTGGCAGGGCGGGAGCGGCAAGGCGCCTCCGGGTGCCTCACCCACCCCCCACAAGGCGCAGCCGACGGCAAGCCCGACCAGCCAGGCGCCGTCGCCGCATCCGTCGTCCCACCCGTCGACCATGCCCGCCAGCTCGGCGCCGGTGGCGCCCACGACCGGACCGACCCAGAGTCCGACGAGCAAGGCTCCCCGGCACACGGGCAAGAAGACCCAGAAGCCGAAGAAGGAGCGGACCAGCACCGCGTCGGCCGACCCGCAGGCTGCCGGGCCGATCGGGAAGGTCACCGCGGCCGACTCGGGAGACTCCGCGGACTCGGGCGGGCTGCCGGGTTGGGTGGCTCCCGCGGCCGTCATCGTGCTCTTCGCCGGCATCGGTGCGATCGCCCTGGTCCGCCGCAAGACCCGCGGAGGCACGTGATGAACGGCCGCCTCGCGCGGCTCGGGACCGCACGGCTGCCGCGCGACCTCCATCCGGTCGCGTGGTGGCTGTGGGCACTCGGGCTGGCGGTGGCGGCCTCCTTCACCACCAACCCCTATCTCCTGCTGCTCCTGATCGGAGTCGCCTGCCTGGCGGTGGCCGCCCGGCGCAGTGCACAGCCGTGGGCGGACTCGTTCCGGATCTACCTGTGGCTCGGCGTCGCGATCGTCGTGATCCGGGTGCTGTTCCGGATCCTCCTCGGCGGCGGTGACGGCGGCCAGGTCCTGCTGCACCTCCCGGAGATCCCGCTGCCGCACTGGACCACGGGCCTGCGGCTGCTCGGACCGGTCACGCAGGAGTCACTGCTGGCCGGGTTGTACGACGGGCTCCGGCTCGCGGCCATCGTGATCTGCGTCGGCTCGGCCAACGCGTTGGCCAACCCCAAGCGACTGCTGCGCTCGGTGCCGCCCGCGCTGTATGAGATCGGCAGCGCGCTCGTGGTCGCTGTGACAGTGCTGCCCCAGCTCGCCGACAGCGTCCGGCGGGTCCGGGCAGCCCAGCTACTGCGGGGCGGGGACACCGGCCGGGTCCGGGGTCTGCGCCGGCTGGTCATCCCGGTGCTCGAGGATGCCCTGGATCGGTCCCTCGCGCTGGCAGCCGGCATGGACACCCGTGGCTACGGCCGTAGCGCCGGGGCGACGCCGCAGGAACGGCGTACCACCGGCACCCTGATGCTGCTCGGCCTGGGCGCGGTCGCCATCGGGGTGTACGGCGGGCTCGACCGCACGACTCCGGCCTGGCTCGGGCGGCCGATGCTGCTGCTCGGGGTGGTCGTGTCCGTGGTCGCGGTGCGGATGGCCGGACGGCGCGTGGCCCGGAGCCGCTACCGGCCCGACCGCTGGCGCTGGCCCGAGCTGGTCGTGGCGGCCTCCGGAGCGCTCGTGGGGGCAGCCGGCTGGTGGATCTCACGACACCAGCTCGACGTCGCCTATCCCTCGCTGTCAGTCGCCCCGACTCTCAGCGCCCTGGCGCTCGTGGCGGTGGTCGCCGCCATCGTCGGTGCGCTCTGCTCGCCGCATCCCGGGGCTGCCGGAGGCGCCAGATGATCGAGCTGCGCCGGCTCGGCTTCGGGTACGACGGGGCGGTGCGGCCCGTCCTCCGCGACGTCGACCTGAGCATCGACGAAGGTGAGCTGGTGCTGGTCAGCGGACGCACCGGGGTCGGGAAGTCCACGCTCCTCGGCGTGGTGACCGGGCTCGTGCCGCGCTTCTCCGGTGGCACGCTCTCCGGCGACGTCCTCGTGGCCGGCCGGTCGGTCGTCCGACAGCCGCCCCGGGAGCGTGCCCACCTCGTCGGGTACGTCGGGCAGGACCCGGCAGCCGGCTTCGTCACCGACAGCGTCGAGGAGGAGCTGGCCTACGGGATGGAGCAGCTCGGGCTGCCGTCCGACACGATGCGCCGCCGCGTCGAGGAGACGCTCGACCTGCTCGGCATCGCTCCGCTCCGCACACGCGACCTGCGGACGCTGTCTGGCGGTGAGCAGCAGCGGGTGGCCATCGGGTCCGTGCTGACCATGCACCCGCGGGTCCTGGTACTGGACGAGCCGACGTCCGCGCTCGACCCGACCGCCGCCGAGGAGGTGCTCGCCACGCTCACGCGGCTCGTGCACGACCTCGGCGTCTCGGTGCTGATGGCCGAGCACCGGCTCGAGCGGGTCGTGCCGTTCGCAGACCGGATGGTGCTGCTGCCCGGCGACGGCGCCGTGCGCTCGGGTACGCCGGCGGACGTGCTCGCCGGCTCGCCCGTCGTACCCCCGATCGTGGAGCTGGGTCGGTCGTTGGGCTGGTCTCCGCTGCCGATGACCGTCCGGGACGCGCGCCGGCTGGCGCGCGGCCTCGACCTCGGTCCGGCACCGCAGGATCACCCGCAACTGTCGGCCCCGGACCCGGCCCTGGTCGGCGCCCACCTGACCGTCGTACGGGGCGGCACCGTGGCACTGCGCGAGGTGTCCCTCGCGCTGGGGCGGGGAAAGGTCACCGCGCTGATGGGACGCAACGGTTCGGGCAAGTCGACCCTGCTCTGGACGCTCCAGGGCACCCGGAGCCGCCGCGCCGGCACCGTGTCGGTCGACGGCGTCGACCCGGCCGCCGAGCCGGCCGGGCGCCGGCGCGCGCTGGTTGGGCTGGTGCCCCAGACGGCCTCCGACCTGCTCTACCTCGAGTCCGTGGCGGACGAGTGCGCCGCCGCCGACGCCGGTGCGGGCCGACCGGGCTCGGGGGAGTGCCGCAAGCTTCTCGATCGCCTGGTTCCCGGCATACCCGATCCAGCGCACCCCCGTGACCTGTCGGAGGGCCAGCGGCTGGCCCTGGCGCTGGCGGTCGTACTGGTCACCTCCCCGCCCGTCCTGCTGCTCGACGAGCCGACCCGGGGTCTGGACTACCCGGCGAAGGCCGAGCTCGCCGAGGTCCTCCGCCGGCTCGCCGACGACGGCCACGCGGTGATGGTGGCGACCCACGACGTGGAGTTCGCGGCGGCAGCCGCAAACGAGGTCGTGGTACTGGCGGAGGGCGAGGTCGTGTCGACGGGCCCGACCCGTGACGTGCTGGCCGCCTCGCCTGCCTTCGCCCCGCAGGTGACCAAGATCCTCGGGCCCGGCTGGCTCCGGGTCTCGGAGGTCCCGGCGGTGGTCTCGTGACCAGCCGGGGCCGCGCGGTCCCGCTGTCGCGCCGATCGGCGCTCGTGCTCGGAGTGGCGTCGGTAGGCGGACTGCTCATGCTGATGTGGCCGTTGCTGGTCCGGCAGTCGTCCGGCGGACAGGTCGGACCGCCGTTCGTGTTCCTGGCGCTGCTCCCGGTGGTGATCGTCGTGGTGCTGGCCGAGGTCACCGAGGGTGGGCTCGACCCCAGGGTGCTGGCGGTGCTCGGGGTGCTCTCGGCGGTGAACGCCGTGCTGCGTGGTCTCTCGCCCGGCACCGGGGGCGTGGAGCTGGTGTTCTTCCTGCTGGTCCTCGCCGGACGCGTGTTCGGGCCCGGGTTCGGCTTCGTGCTCGGGTGCACGTCGTTGTTCGCCTCGGCACTTCTGACCGGCGGGGTGGGGCCGTGGCTGCCCTACCAGATGCTGGTCTCCGCCTGGGTCGGGATGGGGGCCGGACTGCTGCCTCCCCGGGTCACCGGTCGCGCCGAGATCGCGATGCTGGCGGCGTACGGCGTGGTGGCGGCGTACGCGTACGGGCTGCTGCTCAACCTCTCGTCGTGGCCGTTCGTGCTCGGCATCGCCGTACCCGGCCACTCCGGCATCTCGTTCGTGCCCGGCGACCCGTTGTCTGCGAACCTGCACCGGTTCGTGGTGTACACGCTGGTCACGTCGTCGGGGTCGTTCGACACCGTCCGGGCGATCACGAACGCCGTTGCCATCGTGGTCCTCGGTCCGGCCGTCCTCACAACCCTGCGTCGGGCCGCGCGGCGCGTCGTGGTCACCGGCATCATCGGGTCGTCCGCCCCTGGTGGGGCCCCGACCCCACGCCAAGCGGACGACCCCGAGTTCCAGCTGCGCTAGTCCGCCGCTGGGACGGCGGCCGTCGACTCGGAGCGCGTGGCGCCGACGCTCGCCGCGATCACACACACGACTGCGAGCCACTGCAGCGTCGAGAGGTACTCGTGCACCACGACGATGCCTGCGAGGGCCGCCGCGGCGGGGTCGAGGCTCATCAGGATGCCGAAGACCGACGGCCGGATGGAGCGCAGCGCGATGAGCTCGAACGAGTAAGGGATGACCGAGCTGAGCAGACCGACCAGCGCACCGAGCAGGATCACGTGCGGGTGACCGATCCCGCGCCCGGAGAACGACGCCAGCAGCGGCGCCATGAGCACGGTCGCGACCACGCTGGCGACGGTCAGCCCGTCCAGGCCGGGCCAGCGGCGTCCGGTGGACACGCTCAGCAGGATGTACGCCGCCCAGGACGCGCCCGCGAGCAGCGCGAAGGCGACGCCCGCCAGCGTGAGGTCGCCGCGTTCGATGCCGAGAAGTGCGACCCCTGCCCCGGCCAACGCGACCCACACCAGGTCGCGTGCTCGGCGGCTGCTGACCACGGCCAGCCCGAGCGGCCCGAGGAACTCGATCGTCACCGCGATGCCGAGCGGGATCCGCGCGAACGACTCGTAGATCGACCAGTTCATGGTGCCGAGCACGACACCGAACGTGATCGCCACGCGCCAGTCCTCCGGCGTACGCCCACGCAGCGAGGGTCGCACCATGACCGTGAGGACCACGGCGCTGGTGGCCAGTCGCAGCCAGACCAGGGTCATCGGGGCCGCATCGTCGAAGACGTTCTTGGCGATCGCCGCGCCGAGCTGGACGGTGCCGATCGGGAAGATCACCAGCCACACCGGCGGGACCCTCGACAGCATCCCCGCAACCTACCCAGCGCTGACCCGGCAGTACCTAGCGTTCTCCCGCCTTGGAGTCGGCCAGACGCGCCAGCGCACGACGGGTGTGCCGGGTCTCGGCGGCGAAGTAGTCCAGCCCCCAGTCGGCCACGATCGAGGGGTAGTAGAGGGGCTCGCCGGGGTCGTCCCCTCCTCGGAGCGAGTCCCGCACCTCGCGCAGGTCGCGCAGCGCGTCCGCGAGCTCGGCGACGTACTCCTCGAGCAGACCACGCATTCGTTCCGGGTCGGACGCGTGCCCGATCAGCAGCCGGAGCAGCACCGTGTGCTTCAGGGTCGGGAAGCCCACCACAGACTCGTCGATCCACCCACGAAGGGCCCGCGAACCCGCCGGCGTGATCCGGTACGCCGTCGTACGGCGCCCCTCGCCCTCGGTCGTGACCGGCTCGAGCAGGCCGTGCTCGGTCAGCCGGGCCAGCTCGGTGTAGATCTGGCTCGTCGCCGGTGACACCCAGTAGAACCGCAGCGTGTTGTCCGCCCGCTGCTTGAGCTCGTAACCCGTCAGCTCGTCGCCGAACGTCAGCAGCCCGAGCAGGGCGTATGCCGTGATCGGGAGGTCACGCGCCTCGGAAAGGTCTTGACTCATCGGACCACCAGACTACTCTTCCAATTAGGAATAGTGAGGGGTCGACCGGCGGAGGGAGCAGACCTCATGAGCGACACCCTGGTGATGGTGGGTACCCGGAAGGGCTTGTGGATCGGGAGGTCCGACGAGTCGCGGCGCGAATGGAGCTGGACGGGCCCGCATTTCCCGATGAACGACGTCTACTCGTGCATGATCGACACCCGCGGGGAGCGGCCCCGACTGCTCGCCGGCGCCAGCTCGAGCTGGCTCGGACCGCAGGTCTGGCGCTCCGACGACCTCGGCGAGACCTGGCAGGAGACCCCGAACGGCGCTGTCCGCTTCCCCGAGGACACCGACGCCTCCGTCGCGCGCGTGTGGCAGCTCGTGCCCGGCGTCGAGGACGACGTGGTGTACGCCGGCACCGAGCCGGGTGCGATCTTCAAGTCGACCGACCGCGGCGAGACCTTCCAGCTCGAGCGCGGGCTGTGGGACCACCCGCAGCGCCCGGAGTGGAACGCCGGGTACGGCGGTCAGGCCTTCCACACGATCCTGCCCCACCCCACTGACCCGGCGAAGGTGGTGGCGGCGATCTCGACCGGCGGCGTCTACCGCACCGACGACGGCGGCGAGTCGTGGCGGGCGTCGAACACGGGTGTCAAGGCGGAGTTCTTCCCCGGCGAGCGCAGCTACCCCGAGTTCGGCCAGTGCGTGCACAAGGTGACCCGGCACGCGGACGCGCCGGACCTGCTCTACCTGCAGAACCACGGCGGGGTCTATCGCTCCGAGGACGATGGCGAGACCTGGCACGACATCGCGCCCGGGCTGCCGTCGGAGTTCGGCTTCCCGATCGTGGTCCACCCGCACGACCCCGACTCCGTGTACGCGTTCCCGATCGTCGACGCGGGGGCCCGGTGGCCGGTCGACGGTCGCGCCCGGGTCTGGCGGTCCTCGGACCGTGGCAAGAGCTGGTCGCCGCTCGGCGAGGGATCACTGCCCGACGACTACTACGTCGCGGTCATGCGTGACGCCATGTGCGTCGACACCCACGACACGCACGGCCTGTACTTCGGCGGCCGCAACGGCGGCGTCTGGGCCTCGCCCGACGCCGGCGAGACGTGGGCGGAGATCCACAAGGACCTTCCGGACGTCTGCGCGGTGCGCGCGGCGGTCATCTGACCCCAACGCTTCCGGCCCGCGTGAGACCGGCGGGGACGCCGGGTCCCTCCGGTCCTAGGCTTCCGCCCATGAGTACGCCGGACCTCAAGCCCCGCTCGCGCGACGTCACCGACGGGTTGGAGAGGGCCGCCGCCCGCGGCATGCTCCGCGCCGTCGGCATGGACGACGACGACTTCGCCAAGCCGCAGATCGGGGTCGCGTCGAGCTGGAACGAGATCACCCCGTGCAACCTCTCGCTCCAACGGCTCGCGCAGGCGACCAAGAACGGCGTGCACGCGGCCGGCGGCTACCCGCTCGAGTTCGGCACCATCTCGGTCTCGGACGGCATCGCCATGGGGCACGAGGGCATGCACTTCTCGCTCGTCAGCCGCGAGGTGATCGCCGACTCGGTGGAGACCGTGATGATGGCCGAGCGGTTCGACGGCTCGGTGCTGCTCGCGGGCTGCGACAAGAGTCTCCCCGGAATGCTGATGGCGGCCGCCCGCCTCGACCTGGCCAGCGTCTTCCTGTACGCCGGCACCATCCTCCCGGGCCGGCTCGACGGGCGGGACGTGAACATCGTCGACGCGTTCGAGGCGGTGGGCGCCTGCCTGGCCGGCAAGATCAGCGAGGCGGAGGTCGACCGCGTGGAGCGGGCGATCTGCCCGGGAGAGGGCGCCTGCGCCGGCATGTTCACCGCCAACACCATGGCCTCGGCGGCCGAGGCACTCGGGATGTGCCTCCCGGGGTCGGCGGCGCCGCCCGCCGTCGACCGCCGGCGCGACGGCTACGCGCACCGGTCGGGCGAAGCAGTCGTCGAGCTCCTCCGGAAGGGCATCACCGCCCGCGACGTGATGACCCGGGAGGCGTTCGAGAACGCGATCGCCGTCGGCATGGCCCTCGGCGGCTCGACCAACCTCGTGCTCCACCTGCTGGCGATCGCCCGCGAGGCGGAGGTCGACCTGACGCTGGACGACTTCAACCGGATCGGCGACAAGGTCCCGCACCTCGGCGACCTCAAGCCGTTCGGTCGCTACGTGATGAGCGACGTCGATCGAGCCGGAGGCATCCCGATGGTGATGCGGACGCTGCTCGACGCCGGGTTGATCCACGGCGACTGCCTCACCGTCACCGGCCGGACGGTCGCGGAGAACCTCGCCGAGCTGGCACCCGCCACCGCCGACGGCGAGGTGATCCGCTCGACGGCCCGGCCGATCCACCGCACCGGCGGCCTCACCATCCTGAAGGGAACCCTGGCTCCCGAGGGGGCGGTGGTGAAGACGGCCGGGCTCGAGACCGAGGTGTTCGAGGGCACGGCCAAGGTCTTCGACGGGGAGCGGGCGGCGATGGACGCCCTGGCCGGGGGGCGGATCGAGAGCGGTGACGTCGTGGTCATCCGGTACGAGGGGCCCAAGGGCGGCCCGGGCATGCGGGAGATGCTGGCCATCACCGGCGCCCTCAAGGGCGCCGGCTTCGGCAGTGACGTGATGCTGCTGACCGACGGCCGCTTCTCCGGTGGTACGACCGGGTTCTGCGTCGGGCACGTCGCGCCGGAGGCCGCGGACGGCGGACCGATCGCGTTCGTCCGGGACGGGGACCGGATCACGCTGGACGCGGCCAACCGCCGACTCGACATCGAGCAGGGGGACGACTGGGAGTCGCGGAAGGACGGCTGGGAGCCGCTACCGGCGAAGTACACCCGCGGCGTGCTCGCGAAGTACGTCAAGATCGTGCAGTCCGCCGCCCACGGCGCGGTCTGCGGCTGAGCCTCACGGGAGCCAGGCTGGCTCTCACATGCGTCGTCAACGCAGGAGCACCCAACGGATCATTCATAGTCGGCCCACACTTTCCGATCCTGGGGGTCGATGGTCATCGTGCCGCCGTGCGGCAGGATCCACTGCGGTCGCGTGTGCCCGAAGGGCACGCCCACGACCACGACGGCCTCCCGGTTGTAGCGGGTGATCTGCTCCAGCGCCGCGTGGCGCTGCGCGGCGCGGTGCGCCGCCCTTCCGGCCGCATCGGGCCGGTGCTCGAACGACGAGGCGGCGGGGCGGCCCACGACCACCGCGTCGACTGCCGACAGCAGTCCGCGCTCTCCGAGCGAGCGGGTGATCCGGCCGAACTCCAGGGCCGGGATCAGCTCCTCGGACGTCTCCAGCAGGAGTACGCCGCCGTCGAGCACCGACGGGTCGGACGGGAAGCGTCCGGCGGTCAGGATCCACTGCAGGACCTCGATGCAGCCGCCCCAGGTCGGGCCGGTCACGCTCCGCTCGGGCCCGGCCCAGGTCCACGGCTCGGTCGGCTCGCGCTCGCCGTACGACGCCAGCGCCGCCGGGTTCTCCCAGCGCAAGCCGAAGTCCTCCGACTCGCCCGGCTCGGTGATCTCGAGCCGGCCGCCGTCCAGGAGAGCGGCGCGCAGCGAGCGGAGGTGGACGTCGTCGAGGCCCGGTCCGGGGCCGAGGTGGACCTGGGTCGAGCCCCCGTGGAAGGAGGCGACGCCCTCGGTCCAGAGCCAGCTCAGGAGGTTGGTGTCGTCGCTGTATCCCAGGAAGGGCTTGGGATCCGCCCGCACCAGGTCGGGGTCGAGATGCGGGATGACCGTGATCTGGTCATCGCCGCCGATCGTCGCGATGACCGCACGGATCTCGGGGTCCCCGAAGGCGGCGTTGAGGTCCGCGGCCCGGTCCTCCGGCGTTGCGTCGAGGCGACGGGTGGTGGGGTACTCGACGGGCTCGAGGCCCAGCACCTCGTGGATCCGCTCCATCGCCTGCTCGTGCACCTCCGGTGCGACCGCAGGGGCTGCGAACGACGGGGACACGATCGCGACCTTGTCGCCGGGCGTGGCCTTGGGAGGGTGAACGAGAGTCGGGAACACCCGGCTATCCAACCGTGGGCATCCGGCCCGGCGACAGTGGGTCAGATCGGGCCGGCCGAAGCCGCGGCCCGGCGCAGGGCGTCCAGTGACCGGCGTACGTCGTCGTCGGTGGTGCTCCAGTTGCTGACCGAGATCCGCACGATCGCCCGGTCGTGCCAGCGGGAGCCGGACATCCAGGTCGTGCCGTCCGCGAGCAGCGCCGCCGCGACCGCCCGAGTGCGGCCGTCGTCACCGAAGGCGAGGCAGACCTGGGTGAACACCACCTCGTTGAGCACCTCGCACCCGGGGATCTCGCGCGCCCCGGCTGCGAACGCGCGGGCGTGCCGGGCGAGCCGTTCGACCAGGTCGACGACCCCGGAGCGGCCCAGGCTGCGCAGCGCGGCCCAGGTCGCGAAGCCCCGACCACGCCGGGACAGCTCCGGCGTCCGCTCCTGGGGGTCACCGGAAGCCTCGATCAGGTAGTCGCCGTGCATCGCCATCGACGAGGCCAGCGCGTCCGCGTCGCGGACGATCGCGAGACCGGAGTCATAGGGGACGTTGAGCGTCTTGTGCGCGTCGGTCGCCCAGGAGTCCGCGTCGGCCAGACCGCGCACCGCCTCGCGCCAGCGAGGCGACACCGCGGCCCACAGCCCGAACGCCCCGTCCACGTGCACCCATGCGCCGTGCTGGTGGGCCAGCGCGATGCACTCGGCGAAGGGGTCGAAGTCGCCGGAGTGGATGTTCCCGGCCTGCAGCGCCACGATCGTGGGACCGTTCCCGGACTCGAGCATCCCTCGAAGTGCGTCGGCTCGTATCCGTCCGCGCTCGTCCGCCGGTACGGCGTGCGGGTCGCCGAGGCCGAGGAAACGCAGTGGCAGATCCACCGACGGGTGGCGCTCGGCCCCGACCAGGACCCGCACCGCGGGCCCGCCCGCCAGGCCGGCCGTCTGCACGTCGTACCCGGCCCGTCGCAGCACGGTGTCGCGTGCCGTGGCCAGGCAGGTGAAGTTCGCCATCGTCGCGCCGGTCACGAACCCGACCGCCGACCCGCTCGGCAGGCCGAGCAGGTCCAGCAGCCACTGCCCGGCCACCTCCTCGACGGCCGCCCCCGCCGGAGTGAGGGAGCGCAGCCCGACGTTCTGGTCCCAGGCGGAGGTCAGCCAGTCGGCGCCGAGCGCCGCCGGTAGGGATCCGCCGATCACCATCCCGAAGAAGCGACCGGAGGGGATGGCGACCAGCCCGGGCTCGCAGGCCTCGGCCAGGAGATCGACGACCTCTTCGGCGGGGGTCGGGCCCTCCGGGAGCTCACCGAGGCGGCGCGCCACCTCCTCGGCGTCGACGCGAGCTGGTACCGGCCGCTCGTCGAGCGACTCCAACCAGCTCGTCGCATGGTCCCGCGCACGGTTCAGGGCTGCGGATCGGGCTTCCATGGGCGACACTCTCCCGGTCGGCCTCGCCCGGCGTCGACAACCTTTCCCGGACCTGCCCCGTCCCACACTGTGTCCGCGAGCAGGCCGCCGATCAGGCCGCCGATCAGGAAGGACCACTGGGTGCTGCGCTTCTCCTACGGAACCGAGTCCCACGTGGGGCTCGTCCGCGAGCACAACGAGGACGCCGGCTTCGCGGGGCCCTACCTCCTGCTCGTGGCCGACGGGGTCGGCGGGGCTGCCGCGGGGGAGGTCGCCTCGGCGACGACGTCGTACGTCGTGACCGCGCTGGCGATGGGACGCCCGGACGCGGACGGACCCACGCTGCTGTCCGAAGCCGTCGTGGCCGCCCATCGCGAGCTCCGGCAGGGCGCCCAGGAGGACGAGTCGCGACACGGCATGGCGACGACCCTGACGGCGGTGCTGGCCCGTGGTGACCGTGTCACGCTCGCGCAGGTCGGCGACTCCCGCGCCTACCTGCTGCGGGCCGGTGGGCTCGAGCGGCTCTCCACCGACCAGACTCTTGTCCAGCTGCTGGTCGACAAGGGAGAGCTGCCCGCCGAGCGGGTCGCTCAGCATCCGTTCCGCAACGTCGTGCTCCAATCGGTCAACGGCGACGAGCCCGTCATGCCGGCGCTGCGCGAGCTCGACGTCGCGGTCGGCGACCGGCTGCTGCTGTGCAGCGACGGGCTCACCGACTTCGTGACGGAGCCGGAGATCTCGGCCGTGATGGGGGCACCGGACCCGGACGACGCGGCGCGTGAGCTGGTCGGGCTCGCACTCGCTGCCGGAGGGCGCGACAACGTGACCTGCCTCGTGGGCGACCTGGTCGACGGCCCGCGGGTCAACACCGTCGGGCGCCTCCTGGGTGCGATGATGGATCCGCACCTGGTCCTCGACCCGGCCGCCATCCACGCAGGCACCCCGTGAGGGAGGGGAGCATCCGGTTGTCTCCACGCCTGCGTGCCGCGCTGTCGGCGCCCCTGACGCTGGCTCTGGTCGGGCTCGTCGTCCTGGTCCTGCTGGCCGGGATCCTCGGTCGCCTCGGCGACGACGCACCAGCCGCCCATGCCGCCGGGCCCACCTCCCCGAACGTCCCGGCCGAAATGACGCCCGAAATGACGCCCACGGGCGACACGACCCCCCAGGTCGAGGGCCGTCCGTCACACAACGCGAGCCAGACCAGCCCGGCCGGCTCTCCGATGTACGTCGAGCCGGCGGCGCCGCCGATCGAGCGCAAGCCCCAGCTGCCGGGCGGTGGCTACCGGGTCTTCGGACACCACCGGTTCCTGGTCGCCTACTACGGCACCGCGCAGACCGGCGCGATGGGTGTGCTCGGGGCCACCGACCCCGACACCATGCAGCGGCGTCTGATGCGCGCGGCTCGCCCGTTCCGCGATGCGGGGGAGCACCTGCAACCCGTCTACGAGCTGATCGTCACCGTCGCCGACCGGTCGCCCGGACCCGACCACGACTACAGCCACGACATCCCGCACGCCCTCGTCGCGGAATACGTGCGGGCCGCCCACCGCCACGGCGCGCTGCTCCTGCTCGACCTCCAGACCGGCCGGGCTCCGTTCCCGGTGGTCGCCAAGCGCTGGACCTGGGCGTTGAAGAAGCCGTGGGTCGGGCTAGCCCTCGATCCCGAGTGGCGGATGGGGCCGCACCAGGTGCCGGCGAAGGTGGTCGGGTCGGTCCGGGCCGCCGAGGTGAACCGCACCTCGTGGTGGTTGTCGCGGCTGGTCCAGCGCGAGGGGCTCCCCGAGAAGCTGTTCGTGCTCCACCAGTTCCGGCTGTCGATGTTGCCGGACATCGGTCGGATCGTGCACCGGCCGGGGCTCGCGATGGTGCAGCACGCCGACGGCTTCGGGACCCGCCACCAGAAGCTCGCGACGTACCACGCGATCACCCGGCCTCGCCAGTTCCGCCAGGGGTTCAAGCTCTTCTACCACTGGGACCGACACCGGTTCACGCCTCAGCAGGTACGTCGGATCCGGCCCGCCGTGAGCTTCGTCAGCTACCAGTAGCGGCGAGGGACGCCGTCCGCGCCCGCCGGTCGTAGGCCCGCTCGGCGAGCAGCAGCACGAACCAGAGCACGAAGATGCCCGCGCCGACGACCGCCACGTGGTCCCACCCGTGCCCGCGATGGTCGAGGAACGGATAGGGGTACCAGCCGGTCCACCCGCCCAGCACCAGGATCACCACCAGCCAGGCCAGCGGCCAGGCCGTCGCGCGCAGGCTGCTCGCCCACGTCGTGCGCGGGCGCGGCCCGAAGGCGAGCCAGCCGACCACCGCGAGGGCGGGGACGACCAGGTGCAGGAGGGTGTCGGCCAGCCGGTCCGCGCCCTGCAGGTGCAGCAGCGGCCGGAGGAGGAACCAGTGGACCAGGCCGGTGACGGCGATCCCGGTGACGGCCGCGGTGCGCAGCACCCGCCACCGAGGTCCGTCGTACGCCGGATCGCGGGTCAGCGGCACCGCTGCGATGAGCACGAGCAGGTTGCTCTGCACCGTGAAGTAGGCGACGAACCGGAGCAGGCGCAGCGTCATCGACGGCGGGTGCGCCTCCTCGAGCACCCGACCGCCGTCGACCACCAGGACCAGCTGGAGGACCAGTGCGAAGAGCGCGGCCGCAGCCGTCAGCAGGTGCCAGGCGCGCGCCGCTCTCACGGGCCAGGAGCATAGGCGTACTCGGCCGTCCTCCGGAGGCGTGGTGCGAGACTGCAGACATGACGCATGCCCTGGACGACGCAGACCCGCTCGCTTCGCTGCGCGACCGGTTCGTCGGCACGGACTCCCCGCTGATCTACCTCGACGGGAACTCGCTCGGCCGGCCTCTGACGGTGACCGCCGAGCGGCTGCGCGCGTTCGTCGAGGACGAGTGGGGCGGGCGGCTGATCCGAGGCTGGGACGAGGGCTGGTTCGACCTGCCGCTGAGCCTCGGCGACGAGCTGGGCCGGGTCTGTCTCGGTGCCGCCGCGGGGCAGGTGGCGGTCGGGGACTCGACGACCGTGCTCCTCTACAAGCTGATGCGCACCGCGGTGGCCGCCCGCCCGGGGCGCACCGAGATCGTCATCGACCGCGACAACTTCCCCACCGACCGGTACCTCGCGATGGGGGTGGCGGCGGAGTGCGGCCTCACGGTCCGCTGGCTGGACGTCGACACCACGGCCGGAGCCACGGTCGAGCAGGTCGCCGCTGCCGTGGGGGAGCAGACCGCCCTGGTGGCGCTCAGCCACGTCTCCTACCGGTCGGCGTGGATCGCCGACGTCGCGGAGATCACCCGGGTGGCGCACGACGCCGGGGCCCTGGTGCTGTGGGACCTGTGCCACTCCGTCGGCTCGGTACCGACCGACCTGGACGCCTGGGAGGTCGACCTGGCGGCGGGATGTACCTACAAGTACCTCAACGGCGGTCCCGGGTCCCCGGCGTTCTGCTACGTCGCGGAGCGGCACCTCGACACGTTCGCCCAGCCGATCCAGGGCTGGATGGGCAACACGGACCCGTTCCTGATGGGACCCGACTACCGGCCCGTCGCCGGCATCCGTCGCTTCCTCTCCGGTACTCCGGCCATCGTCGGGATGCTGGCGATCCAGGACATGATCGCGTTGATCGACGAGGTGGGGATCGACTCGGTCCGCAAGAAGTCCGAGCAGCTCACGTCGTACGCCGTGGAGCTCGCCGACGAGCACCTCGCGTCGTACGGCGTGACCCTCGCGTCGCCCCGCGACCCCGCGCAGCGCGGTGGCCACCTGACGCTCCAGCACCCGCGGATGCGGGAGGTGGTCGAGGCCTTGTGGACGCGCGACGTGATCCCCGACTACCGCGACCCGGGCGGCCTGCGCGTCGGGCTCTCACCGCTGTCGACCTCGTACGACGAGGTCGAGCGCGGAATGACCGTCGTCCAGGAGACGCTGGACTCGCTCGGCTGACGGCCGACTCCGCCGAGCACCTTGGTACCTCCGGCCGAAGGGTGCAAGGTGGGGGCATGAGCCCGGACACAGATCCTCGCCGGACGCTGTCCTTCGCCGAGGTGGAGCAGGCCGGCCTGACTGACTGGCGGCGCCTCTTCGACACGTTGCGAACGCGCTATCGCACCGGTGACTTCGCGACCGGCGTCCGACTCGTCAGCCGGGTCGGCGCACTCGCGGACGAGGCGAACCACCACCCCGACATCGACCTGCGCTACCCGACGGTCGCCGTCACGCTGTGGAGCCACGACGTCGGCGGAGTGACGTCGCGCGATGTCGACCTGGCGCGGCGGATCAGCCGAGTGGCGGCCGACCTCGAGGTCGAGGCCGACCCGTCGTCACTGTCGGTGGTGGAGATCGCCCTCGACACCGCCGACCACGAGGAGATCAAGCCGTTCTGGCGGGCGGTCCTCGGGATGACCGACGACCCGGCGAACGACACCCAGCTGTTCGACCTCGCGGGCTCCCTGCCGACCGTGTGGTTCCAGCACACCGAGCCGCACGACGAGCCGCGGCAGCGGTTCCATCTCGACGTCCGGGTGCCGCCGGAGGTGGCGCAGGACCGGATCGCCGCGGCCTTGGCCGCCGGCGGCACCGTGGTGACCGACGAGCACGCCCCGCGCTTCACCGTGCTGGCCGACGCACAGGGGAACAAGGCCTGCGTGACCACGAGTCTCGATCGCGACTGACGACGAGCCGAGCCCACGATGCGGGACCGGCGTACCACCATCTGGGACGGCTGCCACACTCGGTTGACGAAGCGGAACCGGGACCGGGACCGTAGGGCCATGCGCGAGACGCTCCTTGTACGCCCCCGACGCGCGGGTTGAGCTCAGGCTCGTCCACGCGTCACCCCTCGCCTTCCCGGCCGAGGGGTTTTTTGTTCCCTTCACGGCAACGCAGGTATAGACAGGACACGGTGATGACCCAGCAGGCGGCGACGGTGACCGGCGCCCAGAGCTTGATCAGGTCGCTCGAGGCGGCGGGCACCCAGCACATCTTCGGGATCCCCGGCGGCGCGATCCTGCCGGCGTACGACCCGCTGATGGACTCCTCTATCCGGCACATCCTGGTGCGCCACGAGCAGGGGGCCGGGCACGCCGCGCAGGGGTACGCCGCGGCGACCGGTCGGGTGGGGGTGTGCATGGCGACGTCCGGCCCCGGTGCCACCAACCTGGTGACACCGCTGG
Source organism: Nocardioides sp. (assembly GCA_025937085.1). Lineage (GTDB taxonomy): Bacteria > Actinomycetota > Actinomycetes > Propionibacteriales > Nocardioidaceae > Nocardioides. Next base: position 1,516 of record JAICSC010000026.1, on the reverse strand, counting down.
CGGACGCCCACATGGACTCGGTCCCGATCGTGGCGATCACCGGCCAGGTCGGGGCGAGCGCGATCGGCACCGACGCCTTCCAGGAGGCCGACATCCGCGGCATCACGATGCCGGTCACCAAGCACAACTTCCTCGTCACCGACCCCGCCGAGATCCCGCGCACCGTGGCCGAGGCCTTCCACATCGCCTCGACCGGGCGGCCGGGTCCGGTCCTGGTCGACGTCGCCAAGTCGGCGCTCCAGGCCACCACGACGTACCGGTGGCCCGCCGAGCTGCAGCTGCCCGGCTACCATCCCGTCACGCGGCCGCACGCCAAGCAGATCAAGGAGGCCGCGCGACTCATCCTCGACGCCAAGCGGCCGGTGCTCTACGTCGGCGGCGGTACCGTCCGGGCCGGCGCCTCGCGCGAGCTCGTCGAGCTGGCGGACCTCACCGGCATCCCCGTCGTCACGACCCTGATGGCCCGGGGCGCGCTGCCCGACAGTCACCCGCAGCACCTCGGGATGCCGGGCATGCATGGATCGGTCGCGGCCGTCGCCGGGCTCCAGCGCAGCGACCTGATCATCTCGCTGGGGGCTCGCTTCGACGACCGGGTGACCGGCAACCTCGACTCCTTCGCACCGGGTGCCCAGGTGATCCACGCGGACATCGACCCGGCCGAGATCGGCAAGAACCGTGCGGTCGACGTCCCGATCGTGGGCGACTGCCGCGAGGTCATTGCGGACCTGACGACGCTGTTGCGGACCGAGGCGGCAGCCGGTCGCACGGGCGACTACGAGCAGTGGTCCGACTACGTCGTAGGCATCAAGAAGCGCTACCCGGTCGCCTACGACGAGCCGGCGGACGGCAGCCTCGCGCCGCAGTACGTCCTCGAGCGGCTCAGTGCGATCGCCGGCCCGGAGACGATCTACTGCGCCGGTGTCGGCCAGCACCAGATGTGGGCGGCGCACTACATCGACTTCGAGCAGCCGCGCACCTGGCTCAACTCCGGCGGCCTCGGCACCATGGGGTACGCCGTACCGGCGGCGATGGGTGCGAAGGTCGGCCGACCCGAGGCCACGGTGTGGGCGGTCGACGGGGACGGGTGCTTCCAGATGACGAACCAGGAGCTCGCGACCTGCGCGATCAACGACATCCCGATCAAGGTCGCCATCATCAACAACGAGTCACTCGGCATGGTCCGGCAGTGGCAGACGCTGTTCTACAACGAGCGCTACTCCAACACCGACCTGGACTCCAAGCGGATCCCCGACTTCGTGAAGCTCGCGGACGCCTACGGCTGCGAGGGTCTGGCCTGCGACTCTCCGGCCGACGTCGACGCGACGATCGAGAAGGCGATGGCGATCGACGACCGGCCGGTCGTGGTGGACTTCCGGGTCCACCGCGACGCGATGGTGTGGCCGATGGTCGCCGCCGGCACCAGCAACGACGACATCAAGTACGCCCGCGACCTCGCGCCTCGGTTCGACCAGGACGAACTGTGACCGCCGAAGTGGGGACCGCCGAAGTGGTACTT
>JAICSC010000133.1 GCA_025937085.1 Nocardioides sp. | reverse complement strand
ACCCGAGGGTGTAGCTCAGACAGACGCCAGGGCGCCTTCCTCAACCACCGAGGGCGATGCCCGCGGCCCGCGCGGGTTCGGCGTACGCCGCGGCCAGGCTGGCTACGGACTCGTGCGCGTTCAGACCGCTCGGGTTGGGGACGACCCACAGCGCCGCCTTGCCGATCCGCTCCGGCTGCAAGCCGGGTCGGGCTCGGGGTCGCTCGAAGGCGACGCGGTACGCCGTGATGCCTAGCACCGCGACGACGCGCGGACGGTGCTCGACCACGAACGCTTCGAGCCGCGACCGCCCCGCGGTCAGCTGCGCCCGGGTGAGCTCGTCGGCTCGCGCTGTGGCGAAGGGCACCAGGTTCGTGATGCCGACGCCGCGGGAGAGCAGGGTGGCGAGATCGGCGTGGCTCATCCCGGGTACGCCGTCGGCGGGAGGCTCAAGCAACCCGGCCGCGACCAGGGCCGGTCGGAAGCGGTTGGCCGGGTTGCCGAAGTGGATCTGCAGAGCTGCGGTCATCAGGCCGGGGTTGATCCCGACGAACACCAGACGCACTCGCGGCCCGACCAGGTCCGGCACCTCGGCGCCACGGAAAGACTCCAGCTCGGCACGGGTGAAACGCGGCGGCACCGGTTCATGCTGGCACGACGTGCGTCGGACCGCGGCAGTGGAGGCCGCCCGGGTCGGCCTCCGTTGCTGCGTTCTTCTCGGCTCACCGGACGGGGCTCACGCACCCGGGCAGCTCGATGTTCGGCACGGGCCGTCCGGCGTGGCACGGGAATACCTGGTAGTGGCGGAGTGGGGTGGTGGTCCCGCCGTTGTCCTGCTGGGTGAGAGGTGCCGATCCGTCGGGCCTCAGCGTGAGGACCATCAGGACCAGGAGCGCTCCGGCGAGCACGACGCCGGCGTACCACCAGAGGTGCATCTGAGCTGGGTGATGAATGGTGCTCATGGTCGGTTCTCCTTCATTCCTCGAGGCGGGCGCCTCGAGCTGCAGTCCGTTGTGCACCCGGGTGGTATCCCGACGGCGTCCCGCTGGTATCGGCTCGGTATCTCCCCGCTTGACGCGGCCCCCATGCGGTCGGACAGTCGACTCATGCGGATCGGAGTCCTGGGTCCGCTGGAGATCGACGAGCGGAGCGCGCGGCTCGGGACACGGGATCGGGTCGTTCTCGCAGCGCTGGCCATGCATCCCGGAGAGGTGCTCTCCGTGGAGCAGCTCGCGGACGCCATCTGGGGGGAGGATCCGCCGTCCTCCTGGTCGAAGAACCTGCAGGGCTGCATCAGCCGCTTGCGCAAGCTCCTCGGCCCGGATCTGATCGAGACCGCAGGGCAGGGATACCGGCTGCTGGTCGCGGGCGACACGGTGGACGCCGAGGAGTTCACCCGGGCAGCCGGTCGGGCCCGCGAGCTCCTGACGCTCGACGAGCCCGAACGGGCGAGGTACGTCGCGTGCCAGGCGCTGGGCCTCTGGCGCGGCCGCCCCCTGAGCGAGCTGGAGGCCTGGGAGCCGGGAGTCACCGAGGGCCACCGACTGGAGGAGGTACGCCTCGCGCTGGAGGAGGTGGCCGTCGAGGCGGCGCTGGCCGCAGGACACCACCCAGACGTGCTGGCCCAGGCGGGGGCGATGGTCGAGGCCGAGCCGCTCCGCGAACGGCGCTGGGCCCTGCTCGCGCAGGCGCAGTACCTCGCCGGGCGGCAGATGGAGGCGTTGCGCACCCTCCGTCGCGTCCGGACCGTCATGACACGGGAGCTCGGACTGGACCCCGGACCCGACCTGGTCGCGCTGGAGCAGGCGATCCTGCGACAGGACCCGAAACTCTTGGTCGAGCCGGCAGCACCCGCGCGGGAGGACGTATCGCCGTACCCCGGCCTCGCGGCGTACGGCGAGGAGGACGCCGAGTCCTTCGTGGGCCGCGAGGAGGAGACGAGGATCTGCCTGGATCGTCTGGTCGCCGTACAGCTGCTCGCCGTCGTCGGACCGTCGGGAAGCGGAAAGTCCTCGCTGCTACGGGCCGGTCTTGCCGCGGCGTTACGACGCCAGGGCGACCACGTCGTGGTGCTCACGCCCGGCCGGCACCCCGTGGACGCCCTGACCGCTGCGGCGCGACGACCGGACTCGGTCGTGCTCGTCGACCAGGCCGAGGAGGCCTTCGCGCTGTGTGACGACGAGGACGAGCGGGAGCGGTTCTTCGACGCACTCGTCGCCCAGACCGGCCGTGGACGCGTCGTACTCGCCCTGCGTGCCGACCACACCGGCGACCTCGCCGCCGTCCCCGGCCTGGCAGTGCTGGTCGAGCAGGGCCTGTTCCTGCTCGGTCCGCTGTCTGCCGGTTCACTGCGGCAGGCGATCGAGACGCCCGCTCAGCAGCACGGCCTCGTTCTCGAGCACGGCCTCACCGACCTGCTGATTCGCGAGATCGAGGGCGAGCCGGGCGCGCTGCCGCTGCTGTCGCACGCCCTGCGCGAGACCTGGCTGCGCCACGAAGGCCGCACGCTGACGGTCGCCGGCTACCAGGCGTCGGGCGGGGTGCGTGGAGCGGTCGCCCAGTCGGCCGAGTCGCTGTACGCCGCCCTCGACGACACCGAACGCACCCAGCTGCGCGACCTCGTGCTCCGGCTCGTGGTGCCGGGACCCCGCGGGGAGCCGGTCCGCGGCGAGGTGCCCCGACACCAAGTGGTCGTCGACCCGGTGCAGGATCGGCTCATCGACCAGATGGTCGCGGCACGGCTCGTGACCAGCGACGCCGACGCGATCGAGCTGGCCCACGAGGCCGTTGTCCGCGCCTGGCCGCGGCTGCGCGGCTGGCTCGAGGACGACCTCGAAGGCCAGCGCACGCGTCATCACCTGACGCAGGCGGCCGAAGACTGGGCGGGATCGGGGTCTCAGGGGAGCGACCTCTACCGCGGCACACGCCTGGCCGCGACCCTCGAGTGGGTCACGTCGACGAAGCCGCGGCTCACCGACCTCGAGCACAGGTTCCTGGCCGCGAGCGAGGAGCAGGCGGCCGCCGAGGAGGCGTCGGCGGCCGACCTCGCCCGCACCCGCGGGCGGATGGTCCGGCGACTGCGCTACGCCCTCGCCGGCGCAGCGGTGCTCCTCGTGCTCGCGCTGATCACGGGGTTCGTCGCAGTCGGCCAGACCGGGCGGGCTCGTGATGCGGCCGACGCGGCGCGCGCGCGGCAGCTGAGCGCCCAGGCACTGGGTGACGCCGACATCCCGCTCAGCGCCCTGCTGGCCCTGGCCGCCGTCCACCTCGACGACACTCCTCAGACTCGCGCCAGCCTCGCCACGCTCCTCGCCCGGCACCCGGCGTTCCTCGCCACCAGCTCCCGCGTCGGCGAGAGCCCCGGCCGCCTGGTCCGGAGCCCCGACGGCAAGCACCTGGCCGTCTACGACTCCGACAACGTCGTCTCCCTCCTCGACGTCCGGACCGGTCGCGTGATCGCGCGGTACGACACCGACGGGCCGGGACCGACCGACCTCCAGTTCTTCGATCTCGGCGCGATGGCGTTCAGCCCCGACGGGAAGATCCTCGCCGTGGGCGCCCAGACGTACTCGGCGCCCGCCGTCGTACTGCTCGACGGTCGCACGCTCCGACCCCTGCACCCGCAACCGGCCCGCGTGCCGCAGATCGCGAAGGCCCGCGACGTCGCCTTCTCCGCCGATGGGCGCCACGTGGCCGTGTCCTACATGCTGCTCACGCCGGGGATCCAGTCAGGGGTCGACGAACAGGTCGATCGCACCATGACCCGGGTCTGGGATCTAGACCACCTGGACCGTCGCCCGAAGACGATCGAGGTTCCGTGGGTCGATCTGGGCGAGACGATGGCGCTCAGTCCCCATGGGAACCGCGTCTACCTGAGCGCACCGGTGGCCGCCTACTCCGTGCGCACCGGAGAGCGGTTGTGGAAGGCCGAGGTGGACCCCACGTGGCTGCCCCTGGACCTGTCGAAGGACGGCCGGCATCTCGCGGTGATCCCGCGGGAACCAGGCTTGACCGTGGCTCTCGTCTCGACCCGGGACGGTCACGTCGAGCGCTCCCTGCAAGGGGCCTCGGGAGGCGTCATCGACGTGACGTTCTCAGACGATGGCTCGCAGGTCGCCGCGGTGTCACAGGCACAAGAGCTGCTCACCTGGAAGCGCACCGCCTCGCAGCCCACCCAGACGATCACGATCGACGACCCGGGAGGTGTCCAGCTGTCCCCCGACGCAACGCGTGCCTATGTGTCGGATCCCCAGGAAGGGACCGTCGTGACGTGGGACCTGACCGGTCACTCGTCGTACCTGAGGCTCGTGGCGACGTACCCGGAGCTGAGCACACGTCAGGTCAGCTTCCTCCGGACGTCGGACGACGGCACCCACTTCGCGGAGTACGGCGACGATCTCACGCTCTTCAACGCGACGACCGGCCGGGTGGCCACCGCGCAGGATCCCGGCGAGTGGGGGTTCTACACGCCGGGCTCGTGGCGGCCCGACTCGCATCGGTTCGCCATCGGCACCCTGCACGGACAGGTCCAGATATTCGACGAGGGCGGCACCAAGCTGCTGGACAGCCGGGTGTCTCGAGCCGAGATGACCGACGTCGACTACTCCGCCGACGGGACCTCGCTCGCGGTGGACGACGTGTCGGGACACGTCAGTCTCCGGGATGCCGAGACCCTCGAGCCGAAGGGCACCCCAGTGGATCTGCCCGGGGCGACGTACGGGCTGACCTTGGCGCGCGACGGGCGCACCGCGTTCGTGCTGACCCGACGCGGTGCGATCCGACCAGGCGAGGTGCCGACGTTCCCGAACTGGGCACTGCTCGACCTGGAGACCGGCCGGGTGCTGCGGACCGGTTCAGCGCATGGAGACGGATGGTTCGACGACTTCTCACCGGACGGCCGGCATGTGGCGGTGGGTCTCGGGTCGGGACGGATGCTGATCCTCGACCCGCGCACCGGCGCCACGGTGATCTCGACGAACCCGACACACGACTTCCCGATCGGCTGGCTCGCGTGGTCCGCCGACGGAGCGCGCATCATCAGCACCGGGGGCGGCATGCAGATCTGGGATGCCTCTTCCGGGCAGGTCCAAGAGACGGTGACGCCACCCGGCGGTGGCATCGGCACGTTCCGTCGCGACTCCTCGCACATCACCATCGTGAACGTGGAAGGACGGGTCTTCGACTGGAATCCGAGTCGGACGTATGCCGTCGAGTACGCCTGCCGCATCGCCGGGCGCGACCTGACCGAGGACGAGTGGAGCAGGTACCTCGGGAGCGAGCCACGGTTCCGCGTCTGCCCCTCCTGAGATCAGGCACCCACCGGCTCGCGCTCGGGTCCTTTCCACCCGAGCCGGACCGGTGGGCGCCCGCGCACCGGCTGGTAGCCCTCGAAGCTCGTCTCGAGAACTCCTTCCCCACCCGTCAGGTCTGGCAGCTGGTGCTGGAGCTCGTGCAGCCGAGCGGCCACCAACTTGGCCTCGAGCCGGGTGAGTCCGCCTGCGGAGGTCTGGCCGGTCAGCTCCGATCCCCACCGAGCCAGCAGCCGCTGCACAGTCGGCGCGTCGTGGGTCGGCACCTCGAGGAGCACGCGCAGCACCGGCTCGCAGACCCGGGTGCGGGCCCGGTCCAGCGCCCGGCGCATCACCACCGGCGTCACCTTGCGGTAGTCGAACGACGTGCTGGTCGGCCCGCGCTTGGACGGTGGGCCGTCCGCGACGCTGTATCCCGCCTCGATGAGGGTGATGACGCAGTCGGTGACCTCCCAGCCGTACCGGCCGTGCGCGAGCTCGCGGCGTACGTGCTTCTCGATCGAGGCCGCGAACGCCTCGACGCTCTTGAACAGGTAAAGCGGCATGTCCCGCGCGGCCACCGTCGTCCGGAACACCAGACCGGAGCCGGGCCTTCCCGGCTCGATCCGGAGGCCGATCGTCGCCTGGTACGGGTTCTCCTCCGTGTTGAGGCGTACGACCGCCGCGCCGACGCCGCGGGGACGCTCGACGTGGAGCACGCTCGCGTCCGAGAACTCGACCTCGATCCCGTGCTCCTCGGCCAAGGTGGAGCCGAGCACTTCCTGCTGGACCCGGCCGTACAGTGACACCGTCGGGCGACCGTCGTCGTCGAGCCGGGCAGCGATCAACGGGTCCTGGTCCGCGAGCTGGGCGAGCGCGGCCCGGAGCGCGGGCCGCTGCGCCGGGTCGATGGCCTCGACGGAGGCCTCGAGCGTCGGCGGCGCGAAGTGGTGCTCCTCCTCGGTCAGCGCCTCGCCGAACCCGTCGCCGACGCGCACCGCGGTGAGCCCGTGCAGCCGGCCGATGCGGCCGGCGCCGATCTCGTCGGCACGCACCCACTGGCCGGCCTCGAACACCTGCAGGCCGCTCACCTTCCCGACCCGGCCGCCGGACAGGTCGAGCCGCTGGCGCGTGCGCACCGAGCCGGAGAACATCCGGACATAGGCGACCTTCTCCCCCGCCGACCCACGCTCGACCTTGAACACGCGTCCCGACGGCTCGCCGGTCGGGTCGGGTGCGGCTCCGGGAAGGAACGCGGCGATCCCGGACATCAGCTCCGGGACGCCGGCCCCGGTGGCGGCGGAGCCGACGTAGACCGGGTGGAGCACGGCGCCGCGGGTCTGGGCCGCGGCGACGGCGAGCAGCTGCTCCGGGGTACGGCCACGGCCCTCGACGTACGCCGCGAGCAGGGTGTCGTCGTGCTCCGCCAGGGCGACGGTCTCGCGCTCGCGGAAGTCGGCGTCGGCGGGTCGGTACGCCGTGAACCTCGCGGCGCGCGAGCCGAGCTCCGCTGCAGCACCCATCGGCAGGATGTCCGGAGTCAGCCGGGCGCGGATCGCCTCGAGCACGCGGTCGACGTCCGCGCCGGCGCGGTCGATCTTGTTCACGAACAGCAGCGTCGGCACGCGGAGCCGCTGCAGCGCCCGCATCAAGATCCTGGTCTGCGGCTGCACCCCCTCGACGGCGGACAGCACGAGCACGGCACCGTCGAGCACGCCGAGCACGCGCTCGACCTCGGCAATGAAGTCGGGGTGGCCCGGGGTGTCGACGACGTTCACGGTGAGGTCGCCCAACGGGAACGACACCACCGCGGCCTTGATGGTGATGCCGCGACGGCGCTCGAGCGCGAGGGTGTCGGTCCGGGTGGTGCCGGAGTCGACGGACCCCGGTGCGTCGATCACTCCCGCGAGGTGCAGGAGCCGCTCGGTGAGAGTGGTCTTACCGGCGTCGACGTGGGCCAGGATGCCCAGGTTGAGTGAGCGAGTGGGTGAACGTGTGAGCACGCGTGATCCCTTCGAGGTGGCGGAACATGACGGGTGCCTGAGCTCCTCGCATGTCACTGCCTCTCTCGGGATCTGGGGCCGGGCCGTCCGGTCGCCGCAACCGTACGGCGTCCCGCCTCGGGCGCTCTACCCGTTTTCGCCGAAGTGGGAGTTCTCCGCCCTCGAGGTGGGAGTTCTCCGCAGGCAACGCTCGGGAGAATCCCCACCTGGGTGCCGGAGAAGTCCCACCTCGGCATGGGAGAAGTCCCACCTCGGCGGAACGCAGAACGGCCCCGGACCTGAGTCCGGGGCCGCTCTGGTGAAGCGCTAGATCCGTCGGATCGAGCCTGTCGAGATCACTTGCTGATCTTGGTGACCCGACCGGCGCCGACGGTACGGCCGCCCTCGCGGATCGCGAAGCGCAGGCCCTCCTCCATGGCGATCGGCTGGATGAGCTCCACCGCCATCTCGGTGTTGTCGCCCGGCATGACCATCTCGGTGCCCTCGGGGAGGGTCACCACGCCGGTCACGTCCGTGGTCCGGAAGTAGAACTGCGGACGGTAGTTGTTGAAGAACGGCGTGTGCCGGCCGCCCTCCTCCTTCGACAGGATGTAGACGCTGGCGTCGAAGTTGGTGTGCGGGGTCGTCGTGCCGGGCTTGATCACGACCATGCCGCGCTCGACGTCCTCGCGCTTGGTGCCGCGGAGCAGCAGACCGACGTTCTCACCGGCCTGGCCCTCGTCCAGCAGCTTGCGGAACATCTCGACGCCGGTGACCGTCGTCTTCTGCGAGGTCTCGCGGATGCCGATGATCTCGACCTCCTCGTTGATCTTCACGATCCCACGCTCGATGCGGCCGGTGATGACCGTGCCGCGACCGGTGATCGTGAAGACGTCCTCGACCGGCATCAGGAACGGCTTCTCGGTGTCGCGCTCCGGGGTCGGGATGTAGGAGTCCACGGCGTCCATGAGCTCGAGGACCGACTGACCCCACTTCTCGTCGCCGTTGAGCGCCGGGAAGGCGGCAACCTTGATCACGGGAATGTCGTCGCCCGGGAACTCGTACTCGGACAGGAGCTCACGGACCTCCATCTCGACGAGCTCGATGAGCTCCTCGTCGTCGACCATGTCGCACTTGTTCAGCGCGACGACGATCGCCGGCACGCCGACCTGACGGGCGAGCAGGACGTGCTCACGCGTCTGCGGCATCGGGCCGTCGGTGGCGGCGACCACGAGGATCGCGCCGTCCATCTGGGCAGCGCCGGTGATCATGTTCTTGATGTAGTCGGCGTGGCCCGGGCAGTCGACGTGGGCGTAGTGGCGCGCCTCGGTCTGGTACTCCACGTGCGCGATGGAGATGGTGATACCGCGCTGCCGCTCCTCCGGCGCCTTGTCGATCTCGTCGAAGGCGTAGAAGGGGTTCAGGTCGGGGTACTTGTCGTGCAGGACCTTGGTGATCGCCGCGGTCAAGGTGGTCTTGCCGTGGTCGATGTGACCGATCGTGCCGATGTTGACGTGCGGCTTGGTCCGCTCGAACTTCGCCTTAGCCACTGTGGGCTCCTCCTGTTGTTGTCACTT
>JAICSC010000301.1 GCA_025937085.1 Nocardioides sp. | reverse complement strand
GTGCTCACCGCGAGCGCGGGGCTGGCTCGTGACAAGGGCCTGCGCTCCGCGGTGCGCAAGCACCTGAGGTCGGGCGACGACCTGCTCGCGTCGGTGCATGCGGCGGTAGAGCAGTTCGTCCAGGTGTTCACCTCGATGGGCGGGTTGATGGCCGAGCGCGTCACCGACCTGCGCGACATCGAACGCCGGGTGGTCGCCCACCTCGTGGGCGAGCCCGAGCCCGGCGTCCAGATGCCCGAAGGTCCCGCTGTCCTCGTGGCCGAGGATCTCGCGCCGTCCGACACCGCGATGCTGGACCCGCGGGTGATCCTGGCGCTGGTGACCGAGCGCGGCGGCCCGACCAGCCACACGGCGATCATCGCCCGCCAGCTGGCGATCCCGTGCGTGGTCGGCACGGCCGGCGCGATGGCTCTGGAGGCGGGTACGCCGGTGCTCGTCGACGGCGTCGCCGGTACCGTCGAGCCCGCGCCGGACCCCGCGACCGCCGAGCGGCTGGTCGGGGCCGACCGGGCTGCGCGTGAGGTGTTGGCGTCCTGGACTGGCCCGGGTGAGACCGCCGACGGCACGAGGGTGAAGATCCTGGCCAACGTGGCCGACGGCGAGTCGGCCCGGGCGGCGGCCCCCGGGCCGGTGGAGGGCGTGGGACTGTTCCGCACCGAGCTCTGCTTCCTGAACCGTGCCGACGAGCCGTCCGTGGAGGAGCAGGCCTCGATCTACGGCGAGGTGCTGGCGCCGTTCGCGGGGAGGTACGTCGTGGTGCGCACGCTCGACGCGGGCTCGGACAAGCCGGTCGCCTTCGCGACGCACGAGGGCGAGGAGAACCCGGCCCTCGGCGTACGCGGGCTGCGGTTGTCGTTCGACAACCCCGCCCTGCTGGAGCGCCAGCTGGACGGCATCGCGGCAGCGGCCGAGGCCGCCGGCACGGAGACCTGGGTGATGGCGCCGATGGTGGCGACCGTGGCGGAGGCGGCGGGCTTCGCTGCGGCGGTGCGCTCCCGGGGACTGAAGCCCGGAGTGATGGTCGAGGTGCCCTCGGCCGCCCTCCTCGCGCACCGGATGCTCGAGGTCGTCGACTTCCTGTCCATCGGCACCAACGACCTGACCCAGTACACGATGGCCGCCGACCGGATGGCCACCGACCTGGCCCACCTCACCGACGCCTGGCAGCCCGCGGTGCTGCAACTGATCGCGATCACGGCCGAGGCCGGGAAGCAGGCCGGGAAGCCGGTCGGCGTCTGCGGCGAGGCCGCGGCGGACCCCCTGCTTGCCTGCGTCCTGGTGGGGATGGGCATCACCTCGCTCTCGATGGCGTCGGCCGCGGTGCGCCCGGTCGGGGCGCGGCTCGCGTCGGCGAGCATGGACACCCTCGAGGACGCCGCCGAGGCTGCGCTCGCCGCGAGTGCCCCGTCGGCCGCCCGCGACGCCGTACGCCGGGTGCTGGGGGTCTGATCCTCACTGCCCCCAGCTCCACCATGGGATGCAGGCGAATCTGCACTTCCCACGGTGGGTACGCCGTGGGGAGTGCGAACTGGTCTGCATCCCATGGTGGAGCAACCCCAACCCAGAGCCGCCCAGAGCCGCGCTGAGCCGCCCCGAGCCGCGCTGAGCCGCGCTGAGCCGCGCTGAGCCGCTCCGAACCGGCGAGGGCTCGAGCCGGTACCCGGCGCGCATGTCCGGCCCCGAGCAGGGAACGGAAGGCGCGAACGAACCGCCCGCCCACGGGCGGGACCGATCGAAGGGACCTTCATGGGATACGGACTCGGGATCTTCCTGCTCGCGCTGGGCCTGATTCTCGCGCTGGCCGTCCAGGACTCGATCAGCAACATCGACCTGACCCTGGTGGGCTGGATAGTGGCGCTCGCCGGTGTGCTCGTGCTCGTGCTGACCGCTGTGACGCTGAACCGCGGCCGCAGTGCGCGCACCGTCTCGACCACGACGCATCCCGACGGCAGCCAGACCACGACCGAGCAGCGGCACCGCAACGACCCGCCACCGTCGGTGTGATCGAGTGGCGGAACCAGGCCGCCCTGAGCAGGGCTTTCACGGGGCGGGCGCCGGCCGGCGCCCGCCCCGTCGTTTTGGCCCGTCCCCTCGTTTTCGCCTGTCCCCGCGTTTTGGGTGCCGGGTTCGCCGCTGTTAATCTCGTCCGGTCGCCGTGTAACGGCCGCGGATCCAGAGTGCCCGGGTGAACAGGCCCCGGCGCGCCGCGCAACGGAGCAGTCCCCACCCTGGGGCGAGAAGGGAGCCCGCATGTCGATCGGAACCGACGCGGAGACCAAGAAGAACATCATCGCGCAGTACGCGACGAACGAGGGCGACACCGGTTCGCCCGAGGTGCAGATCGCACTGCTCAGCCACCGCATCAGCCACCTGACCGAGCACCTCAAGGAGCACAAGCACGACCACCACACACGCCGTGGTCTGCTGCTTCTCGTGGGCCAGCGCCGGCGGCTGCTGAACTACCTGAACAAGACCGACATCGACCGCTATCGCTCGATCATCGAGCGTCTCGGCCTGCGTCGTTGACGTCACGGAGCGGTTGCCCGCCGGGCGGCCGCTCCTTCCACGTTCCGGCCAGGCTGCGAGCCTGGCCGGATCCCCCGGCCGTTAGGGTCGACGTACACAATTGAACATTCACCGAACCAGGAGCGGCCCGCACACGTCGGCCCGGTCCTCGGTAGTGATCTTCGGACGGTCCCGCCGACTGCGCGGGCCCACCGCGGATCTCGATCGAAGACCGGCCGGACTCCCCACCACTGAACGACTGAGAGTGGAGACCGCCGCGGGCGTTCGCGGGGTCGCTCCGCGAAGAGAAAGGACAGGGCTCTCGCCCATGTCTGCGTCACCTGAACAACCCACCATTTCCGCCGTCGAGACCGTGATCGACAACGGTCGCTTCGGCCAGCGCACGGTCAAGTTCGAGACCGGTCTGCTGGCTCGTCAGGCTGCCGGCTCCGTGACGGCGTACCTCGACGACGAGACGATGCTGCTCTCGGCCACCACGGCCGGCAAGCAGCCCAAGGAGCAGTTCGACTTCTTCCCGCTCACCATCGACGTGGAGGAGCGGATGTACGCCGCGGGCCGGATCCCCGGCTCGTTCTTCCGGCGTGAGGGTCGTCCCAGCGAGGACGCCATCCTCACCTGCCGCCTGATCGACCGCCCGCTGCGCCCGACCTTCACCAAGGGCCTGCGCAACGAGGTCCAGGTCGTGATCACCGTCCTGGCGCTCGACCCCGACACGCCGTACGACGTGCTCGCGATCAACGCCGCCTCCGCGTCCACCCAGCTGTCCGGTCTGCCGTTCTCCGGCCCGGTCGGCGGCGTCCGCGTGGCCCTGATCGAGGGTCAGTGGGTGGGCTTCCCGACCCACAGCCAGCTCGAGAACGCCGTGTTCGACATGGTGATCGCCGGCCGCGTCACCGACACCGGCGACGTCGCGATCATGATGGTCGAGGCCGAGTCCACCGACTCGACCTGGGACCTCGTCCAGTCCGGCACGCAGGCGCCGACCGAAGAGGTCGTCGCCGGCGGTATGGACGCTGCGAAGGTGTTCATCAAGCAGCTGTGCGAGGCACAGGCCGAGCTGGCCAAGCAGGCGGCCAAGCCCGTCCAGGAGTTCCCCGTCTTCCTCGACTACGAGGACGACGTGTACGCCGCGGTCGAGGGCGCCGTGAAGGACGACACAGCCACCGCGCTCACGATCGGCGACAAGCTCGAGCGCGAGGGTCGCCTCGACGAGATCAAGGCGACGCTGCTGGAGAAGATCGGCCCCGACTTCGAGGGTCGCGAGAAGGAGATCGGCGCGGCGTTCCGGTCGCTGAACAAGACGTTGGTGCGCCAGCGCGTGCTCACCGACCAGATCCGCATCGACGGTCGCGGCCTGGCCGACATCCGCCCGTTGCACGCCGAGGTCGGCGTGGTCCCGCGGGTGCACGGATCGGCGTTGTTCGAGCGCGGCGAGACCCAGATCCTGGGCGTGACCACGCTGAACATGCTGACGATGGTGCAGAGGCTCGACACGCTCTCCCCGGAGACCGAGCGCCGCTACCTGCACAACTACAACTTCCCGCCGTACTCCACAGGTGAGACGGGTCGTGTGGGCTCGCCCAAGCGGCGCGAGATCGGTCACGGCGCCCTCGCGGGCCGTGCGCTGATGCCGGTGCTGCCGACCAAGGAGGAGTTCCCCTACGCGATCCGTCAGGTGTCGGAGGCGATGGGCTCCAACGGCTCGACCTCGATGGGCTCGGTCTGCGCGTCCACGATGTCGTTGCTGCAGGCCGGCGTCCCGCTGCGCGCCCCGGTCGCGGGCATCGCGATGGGCCTGATCTCCGGTGAGGTCGACGGCGAGACCAAGTACGTCGCGATCACCGACATCCTCGGTGCCGAGGACGCCTTCGGCGACATGGACTTCAAGGTCGCCGGCACCAAGGAGTTCGT
>JAICSC010000232.1 GCA_025937085.1 Nocardioides sp. | reverse complement strand
CGTTGAGGCGTTCGGCCAGAGCGACGTACGCGGCGTCGTAGGTGGTGACATTGTCACGCAGCTCCCAGATGCGTTGGAGCAGGGGCGCCAGGGGCATGCGACGGATCGGGAAGCCGGCCAGATGCCGAAGCACGCCGGGCACGGCCTCACGCAGGACCGGGTTGGGTTTGGCCAGACCCGTAGCGCGGATACCACCTCGGCGTCCAGGTGGGCCGGCGCGAACAGGGCGTCACCGGCGGCCAGGCGTGCGGTAACAGTCTGGCGCCGCGGGTCATCAGCGGCGTAGAAGCCGGCCAGGACTGATGCGTCGATCACGGCCAGGCTCACGAGGCTTCGCGCACCTCCCGTACCGCCGCCGTCGCATCCTCGATGCTTACCCCGGTTCGCTGAGGCGGGAGGTAGGAATCGACGTAGTCAGCCAGCCGCGTCATCTGTGCCATCTCGGACAACCGGTCCACCACGAACGCCGAGAGCGACTGTCGGTTCTCCTCGGCCGCCTCGGCCAGTGCGGCGTGCCTCTACCTGCGGGCAGCGCGCGTCCTGTTCCCGAGCGATCTGGCCGCTCTCCATCGGCGATACGGCGTCACGACCCAAGAATCCCGTCCGTGCACAGCGGCGGCCTCATCCATGTTGAGCAATCACTATGACCTGTCATGCCGCTGTCCGAGATCACGCAGATGCCGATGCGCGTCTACTCGAGGGCAGCCCGAAGAAGCCGTTCATCGATCTCGCCCGCCACGAGATCAACGGGAGCGCCGGTGTCAGCCGGCGATGGACACGGCGTCGGGCTCGTCCGGGATGACGAGACGGTGCCGCGGTTCGTAGCTCGACTCCTCGTCGACCTTGCGCGCCAACCTGCTCAGCACCCGGAAGCCCGCGCCCCGCGGGTGTTCCACCCGCTTGCCTGCGCACTCGTCCCCGTCGCGGCGCGTGTCGTACGCATCCGCGTGTGCGCTCAAGTCCCTCAACTGTGAGCTCATCACGAATCCCCCCGGATCGGTGGCGGTTCGCGCACTGGTTGTCCCTGGCGAGACCGCCGATGGGATCAAGGGTAGGCGTCTCGGTCCCGACAGCTCGCCGTTTCGCGAGCTTTTTACCGACTTCGGCGACGGATCCTGCGGTTGGTCCGTGCGATCTCTTACGCGATCCGAGCCGCGACCGCTCCGGTGCAGGGTGCGAGCGCCTGGCGGTCGTCGTAGCGGACCCGGCAGGTGCCGCAGTAGACCTCCAGCACCTCGATCCTCGTGGCGGCCCGCATCACGTGCCGTCCGGTCCGCGCCGCGTGCTCCGCCCTGCCGCTGTGTCCCCTACCCATGCCGACGAGTGCTGCGCCGACCCACTGGTGCCCCATGATGAACCCTCTGCTGATCTGGACTGACAAGCTGATCTGGAGTGACAATTGCTACGAGAATCATCGTTTCAACTACGCAGCCTGGCAATAGTCCGTTCTGCTCAGTTCGACATGGCCGAACGGCTGGCCGAGCAGCTTCGCTCGGATCCAGCGGATTCAGGCTCAGCGCGGCAGGCCCGACGCCCGCCAGCCGCCCGGGCCGTGCGGTTGGGCGAGGCGGTGGAGTCGGCGGGGCGTGTTCCACTCGGCAGTAGGCCGCGGCGGCGCTGCGGCAGGCCCGCCGAGCGACGCCAGCACGGTCACCACCGCAGCCAGCTCCTCCGGCGTCGGTTCACCCTTGACGATGCGCAGGAAGGGGGTGGTTTCGAGACGGTCCCCCAGGGAACCTTCCTCGACCACCGAGGTGTCGTCTGCCGTCACAGCGGGATGTTCCCGTGCTTCTTGCTCGGCAGGATCTCGCGCTTGGAGCCGAGGAGCCGGAGCGCCTTGACGATCTCCGTGCGGGTCTCGTGCGGGGCGATGACGCCGTCGACGTACCCGCGCTCGGCGGCGAGGTAGGGGTTGGCGAGCGTGTCCTCGTACTCCGTGATCAGGTCCGCGCGTCGTGCCTCCGGGTCGGTGGCCTCCTTGAGCTCCTTGCGGTACAGGATGTTCACCGCCCCCTGCGCGCCCATCACCGCGATCTGCCCCGTGGGCCAGGCGAGGTTGACGTCGGCCCCGAGGTGCTTGGAGCCCATCACGTCGTACGCGCCGCCGTAGGCCTTGCGGGTGATGATCGTGACGAGCGGGACGGTTGCCTCGGCGTACGCGTAGATCAGCTTCGCACCGCGGCGGATGATGCCGTTCCACTCCTGGTCGGTGCCCGGCAGGAAGCCAGGCACGTCGACGAAGGTGAGCACCGGGATGTTGAAGGCGTCGCAGAACCGGACGAACCGCGCCGCCTTCTCCGACGCGTCGATGTCGAGGGTGCCGGCGAACTGCATCGGCTGGTTGGCCACGACGCCGACCGACTTCCCCTCTACGCGCCCGAAGCCGACCACGATGTTGGGCGCGAACAGCGCCATCACCTCGAGGAACTCCTCGTCATCGAGGACCGCGGTGATCGCCTCGTGCATGTCGTAGGGCTGGTTGGCGCCGTCGGGGACCAGGATGTCGAGGGTCCGGTCGAGGTCCGTGATCTCGAGGTCGGCCGGACTCTCGTACGCCGGGGCCGGGTCGAGGTTGTTCTGGGGCAGGTAGGAGAGCAGCGCCTTGACGTACTCGATCGCGTCCTCCTCGTCCGATCCCATGTAGTGGGCGTTGCCGGACTTGGTGTTGTGGGTGCGCGCGCCGCCGAGCTCCTCCATCGTGACGTCCTCGCCGGTGACAGTCTTGATGACGTCGGGACCGGTGATGAACATGTTCGAGGTGCCGTCGACCATCACCGTGAAGTCGGTGACCGCGGGGGAGTAGACGTGGCCACCGGCGCAGGAGCCCATGATCATGCTGATCTGGGGGATCACCCCGGAGGCGTGGACGTTGCGGCGGAAGATCTCGCCGTACAACCCGAGCGAGACCACGCCCTCCTGGATGCGGGCGCCCGCGCCCTCGTTGATGCCGATGATGGGACAGCCGGTCTTGATGGCGAGGTCCATGACCTTGCAGATCTTCTCGCCGTACACCTGACCGAGCGAGCCGCCGAAGATCGTGAAGTCCTGGCTGAACACGCACACCTGACGACCGTCGACGGTGCCGTACCCGGTGATGACCCCGTCGCCGTACGGCCGCCTCTTCTCCAGGCCGAAGGCCGTCGACCGGTGCCGCGCGAGCTCGTCGAGCTCCACGAACGAGCCCTCGTCGAACAGCATGTCGATCCGCTCGCGGGCCGTGCGCCGGCCCTTGGCATGCTGCTTCTCGACGGCCTTCTGCGACGCGGCGTGCACCGCCTCGTCGAGTCGCCGGTGGAGGTCGTCGAGCTTCCCGGCCGTGGTGTGGATGTCGATCCCCGACTCCTGCGGGGGGACGTCGGTCCCCTCGCCTGGCTTGACGCTCGGCTGGTGGGTCGGTTGGGCACTCACCTGCCCGACACTAGTGCTCATGAACCCCGGCTCTCCACGCGCGGCACTCGACCCCGGCCGCCTCCAGGAGGCCGCAGGCCCCCAGTGGCGGGTGCAGCTGTACGCCGCGGCCGAGTCGACCAACGCGCTGGCCGCGGCGGCGCCCGAACGCGGACTCGTCGTGGTCGCCGACCACCAGACCGCGGGTCGCGGCCGGCTCGGGCGCGCGTGGGAGACACCCCCCGGCGCGGCGCTGACGTTCTCCGCCGTGGTCGACCCGGTCGTCGACGACGAGTGGTGGCCGCTGGTGCCGCTCGTCGCGGGGTACGCCGTGGCCCGTCTCGTCCGCGGTTCGGTGAAGTGGCCGAACGACGTGCTCCTGAACGAGCGGAAGGTCTGCGGGATCCTGGTCGAGCGGGTCCACGTGCGAGCGCACGGTGGCGACAAGCCGCTCGCGGTCGTGGGCATCGGGATCAACGTCGACCAGACAGCCGACGAGCTCCCGGTGCCGTCGGCGTCGTCGTTGGGGCTGCTCGGGTTCCCCTGGGACCGCACCGAGCTCTTCGGTCGAGTTCTGCACGACCTGCGGATGTGGCTGGGCGTGATGATGTCCGAGCCGACGACGTTCGTCGCGAGCTTCCGGGGACGCTGCGACACCCTCGGCCGGGACGTCCGGGTCGACCTCCCGGACGGCTCGGTCCTCGAGGGAGTGGCCGAGGGCATCGACGACCACGGCCGCCTGCTGGTCGCGCCGCCGCGCCGTGGAGCCGGCCCGGCGGCCCCCGGGCTCCTCGAGGCGAGGGCGGTGGCGGCGGGCGATGTCATTCACGTCCGCGCCCCCGAGTGACAGACTCTCGCCGTGGCCATCTCACAGAAGCTGCTGACCGACGGCGAGTCGGTCGTCGTCGACACCCGGACCCACCCGAAGGCGCTGATCGTCCCGGGGCTCATCCTGATCGTGGCGCTCGCCGTTGCGATCTTCCTCGATCGCATGATCGGCAACGGCTTCGCCAGCCTGGTGGTGTGGATCCTCGCGCTCATCGTGATCGTGTGGTGGGTGCTCCGGCCGTTCCTGGAGTGGCTCACCTCGACGTACACCATCACCACCAAGCGCCTGATCACGCGCGAGGGGATCCTCGCCCGCAAGGGCCACGACATCCCGCTCATGCGGATCAGCGACGTCGCCTACGACATGGGGATCGTCGACCGGATGCTCGGCTGCGGCACGCTCGTGATCAGCGACGCCAGCACACACGGGTCGGTGCGACTGCACGACATCCCGCGGGTGGAGCACGTCCAGCGCCAGATCACCGAGCTGCTCGCAGGGTCCGGGGGAGCGGGCGCCTCCGAGGGCACTGCCACCGACCGACGGGACGATGACGGAACCTGACCCGAGCCCCGCCCAGCAGCTCGAGCACGCGATCCTGGGCGAGGGAGTCGTCTTCAACGCCCTCGAGGTGGCCGAGGAGACAGGGGCGAGCATCGAGCAGGCGCAGCGACTCTGGCGCGCCCTCGGCTTCCCGGACCGTGGGAGCGAGCGCGCGTTCACGCAGGCCGACGCGGACGCCGTCTCGACGCTGCTGCGCCTGGTCGAGGAGGGCGCGATCGACTTCGACATGGCCGTCGACCTCACCCGCGCCGTCGGCCAGACGATGGCCCGCCTGGCGGACTGGGAGGTCGGCACTCTGGTGCACCGCGTGCAGGAGATGGAGTCTGGGGACGATGCCACCGGCTCGCGCGCAACGGCAGCGCTGAGGCTGCTGGAGACCCTCAACAGGCCGTTCGAGGGCCTCCTGGTCTACGTCTGGCGCCGGCACCTGGCCGCGGCCGTGGCCCGGGTCGAGGCCCTGGGAGCCGACGACGCGGACCTGCACACCACGCAGGTCACCGTCGGCTTCGCCGACATCGTGCAGTTCACCGCGCTCACGAACCGACTCGACCACGACCGGATCGGCGACCTGGTGGAGATCTTCGAGTCGCGCTGCGCCGACGTCGTCGCGGGTCAGCGCGGTCGCGTCATCAAGAGTCTCGGCGACGCCGTGCTGTTCGTGAACGAGGACCCGATCCGGGCCTATGACACCGCCGAGGGGATCATCAGCGTGATCGGTCGCGACAAGCGGATGCCCGACGTACGGGTCGGGCTGTCCACGGGGTCGGTCGTGATGCGACTCGGCGACGTGTTCGGCCCGCCGGTGAACATGGCGGCCCGCCTGACCGCCGTTGCGCGGCGCAACCGGATCATCGTCGACAGCACGACCGCGCAGCGACTGCCGGAGGACCAGTTCGAGGCTCGCCCGCTCCCGGCGCGCCCGGTCCGAGGGTTCGGACTGGTGGAGCCAGTGGCCGTTCGACGTCACTGACACCTGGTCCGGAGTGCCTAGACGGCATGGTCTGACCGGGGAATTTTACCGTTCACCCCGCGCGAGTTGACCGATTCCCCGGCGGGAGCAGGTGTTGGGTACCTATTTTCATGGAGTGCTCAAGGTCCAGGACGTCGCCGTGGACCCGGCTACCCGCCGGGTGTGGCGAGATGAACGCGAGATCGTCTTCTCGCGCAAGGAGTTCGACCTGCTGCATTTCCTGATGCAGCGGGCCGG
>JAICSC010000216.1 GCA_025937085.1 Nocardioides sp. | reverse complement strand
GACGCCGCGGACCGGGCACGTCCCTGGCCCGCTCCGACCTTCGAGCGCCTGCAGCGCGCCAAGGCGTCGTACGACCCGGACAACCTGCTCCGCTTCGGCCACGCCGTCCCGGTCCCGGCCGGTGGTTGAGGAGCGAGCGTCTCGAAGGGCGACCTGCGCTCGCCCACGCCGTGCCCTCGTGCCTCGGCCGCGCTGCTCGCCTACCGTGTGCGCGTGGCCGACTTCGTGCTCCGCAACGTCCGGATCGTCGAGCTCGGCCGGGGGCCGGGGTGGGCCGGACCGGTCGACCTCGTCGTCGAGCAGGGCGTCGTGCAGAACATCGGGCACCGCCTGGAGCGGCCGCTCGGGGTCGAGGAGTACGACGGGGAGGGGCGCTGGCTGATCCCCGGGCTGTGGGACCACCACGTCCACCTCGCCCAGTGGACCGCGCGCGGGCAACGCCTCGACCTCTCCGACTCCGAGTCGCCCGAGCACGTGGTCGCCCGGGTGCGCGACCACCTCGCGGAGCACCCGGGACCGTTGGTCAGCACCGGACACCGGCTCGGCACCTGGCAGACCGAGCCCACCGTCGCCGCCCTGGACGCGGTCGCGCCCGACGTACCGGTCGTCCTGATCGCCGGCGACGGACACCACGCCTGGCTCAACTCCCGCGCGCTTGAGCGGCTCGGACTCCCGCCCCGTCAGGGAGTGGTCGCCGAGAACGAGTGGTACGAGGCCTACACCCGGATCGAGGCGGTGCTGGCGCCGGACGTCTCGCCTGGCGCCTACCGACGCACCCTCGACCGCGCCGCCGCCCTGGGCATCACCGGTCTCGTCGACCTCGAGCGCGGCCAGACCCCGGCGGACTGGGAGTCGCGGGAGTCGCCGGTCCGGGTACGCGTCTCGACGTACGCCGACGGGCTCGACGCCGCGATCTCGGCCGGGCTCCGCACGGGCGACCAGCTCCCGGGATCCTCCGAGCTGGTCAGGATGGGCCCGCTGAAGATCATCAGCGACGGCTCGCTCAACACCCGCACCGCCTGGTGCTGCGAGGAGTACGCCGACGGGTCCGGCGCCGGTGCGCCCAACCAGACCAGCGCGGAGCTGGCGGGGCTTCTCGAGCGCGCCCACAGTCACGGGCTCGAGGTGGCGACCCATGCCATCGGCGACCGCGCCCTCGACGACGCCCTCGCGGCGTACGACGTGACCGGCGCGACGGGGTCGATCGAGCACGCCCAGCTGGTCTCGCGGGTGGCGGTGAAGACCATGGCCCGGCTGGGCCTGCGGGCGAGTGTGCAACCCGCGCATCTCCTCGACGACCGCGATGTCACCGAGCTGATCTGGCCCGACCGCGCGGAGCGGTGCTTCGCCTTCCGGTGGATGCTCGACGACGGCGTCGAGCTCGCGTTCGGCTCCGACGCCCCGGTCTCACCGCTCGACCCGTGGCTCGCGATCGCGGCAGCCGTCCATCGCAGCGACGACGAGCGGCCGGCGTGGCACCCCGAGCAGGCGCTGACCGCGCGTGAGGCGCTGGCTGCCAGTGTCAACGGCCGGGGCAGCGTGCACGCCGGGATGCCCGCCGACCTCGTGCTGCTCGACGCCGACCCGCTCGCGGAGCACCTCGACACTGCATCCGCCTCCGTCGCGCTCCGGTCGATGCCGGTCGCGCTCACCATGGTGGCGGGGTGGACGGTGTTCTCCGCGATCTGATCGTTCACGCCAGTGCGAGCGTGAGGTCGCGGACGGTCCGAGGGTCCTCGAGCCGGTCGCCGTACAGCTCGCGCAGCTGCCCCATCCGGTAGCGGACCGTCTGCGGGTGGACGAACAGGGCGGCCGCGACGTCGTCGCGCCGACCCTGGTGGAGCAACCAGGCGCGGAGGGTCTCCGCCAGCTTCTGCTGGGTCGCGGGACGGAGGGCGTCGAGCGGGGCGAGCACCCGCGCCCGGAGGTCGGCGACCGCCTCGCGGTCGGCGGCGAGCACCAGGTCGGCGAGGTGCTCCTCGGTGTCGTACGTCGCGTCCTCCCCGATCTCCGAGCGCAGCTCGAGTGCGCGCAGCGCCCGGTTGTACGACGCGCTCGCAGTCAGCCACGTGCGTGGCGGCCCGGCGACGGCCGAGCGACCGCTCAGGGTCCGCATCAGCCTGGTGCGAGCGCGTCCGCCGACGTCGGGCACCAGCAGCACCCCGAGCTCGTCGGGCAGGCTTGCCGGCTCACCCACGGAGGTGAGGGTGCGCAGGTCGAGCAGGCCCTGCACGGGGCGGAGCTGCGCACTCGGCAGGATCACCACGGTCAGCGTCTTCGGCGGCGTCCAGTCCGCCCGCTCCGCCGCGGCCACCAGTGCGTCGGCGGGGTCGCCGCGGAGGATCCCGAACGCCAGGCGGTCGAGGTATCCCTGGCGCACCCGACCACTGGTCTCCAGCTCGTCGGCGTGGCCGGCCACCGACGCCGCGGACAGCTCGTCGATGTAGGCGAACACCAGCTCGGCGAAGTCCGCGAGCATGTCGGCCCGGACCCCGGCGTTCACCGCGGTCTCGGCGAGCTCGCGCCAGGCGACCCGGGCGCCGACTCGGTACGCCGACAGCAGGGCGTCCGCGCTCCGGCCGCTGCGCGCCTCCCCGCGGCCCAGCGCGTACGCCCCCTCGAGCGCCGGCGACAGCGGCTGGGCCTGGTCGACGACGCGGCCGCGTGCGGCGAGCCGCAGGAAGCCCGCGAGCGCCATCTGCACGGCGTTCTCCACGTTGTCGACCATGGGTCCGCCGAAGGCGCCGGCGTACGACGGGACCTCGTCGGTGATCGCCCCGATGGTGTGCGTGGCCACCTCGGGCAGCCGTCGGCGGAGCAGGTCGAGCAGGCGCGGGTCCAGCCGAATCCGGGTCGGGCGCACCTCGGGGACGGTCATGGCAAGGGATTCTTCCAGTCTTGTTCGGAAAGAACAAAAGACGGGGCCGGATTCACGTGTGCTGGTCAGGAACGCATCTCTTTCGGACGACATGCTGGACGGTATGAGCACCACACTCGCGCCTCGCAGTCGATGGCGCGCCCGTGCGCTCAAGATCGCCGAGGCGGCCACGGCGCCGCTCGCGCCCGGGGACTTCCTGGACCTGTTCGCCCCGCTGCGGGCGGGAGCCGAGCTCCGGGGCCGCGTGGAGTCTGTCCACCCCGAGACGGCCGACGCCGCGACCCTCGTGATCCGGCCGGGCAGCGACTGGCGCGGCCACGTCCCGGGGCAGTACCTCCGGGTGGGCGTCGACGTCGACGGCGTCCGCTGCTGGCGCGCCTACTCGCTCACCCACGGCCCGCGCGCGGACGGGCGCATCTCGATCACGGTGAAGTCCGTGCCGGACGGCCAGGTCAGCCCGTTCCTGGTCCGGCACACCAAGCCCGGGACGCTGCTCCACCTCGAGCAGGCGGCGGGCGAGTTCGTGCTGCCGGTCGCCGGGCCCCGCAAGCTGTTGTTCATCACCGCCGGCTCCGGGATCACGCCCGTGATCGGGATGCTGCGCAACCTGTACCCGTCGACCGACAGCGGCGTGCTCCGCCCGGCCCGCTCCGCCCCGTACGACGTCGTCGTGCTGCACGTCGCGCCGAGCGAGCCCGACTCGATCTTCACAGGTGACCTGCGCAAGCTCGCGACCGCCGGCGCGATCCGGTTGGTCGCCCGGTACGACGACCAGCACGGCATCCTCGACCTCGAGGACCTCGACGCGCTGGTGCCCGACCTCGGCGAGCGCACGACGTTCGCGTGCGGTCCTGGCGGGCTGCTGGACGCGATCGCCACCCACCACGAGGAGCGCGGGCTGCCGTTGTTCACCGAGCAGTTCCGGGTGAGCACGGTCGTCGCCGGCGAGGGCGGCAGTGTGAGGTTCGAGAAGTCCGGCGTCGACGTCGAGTGTGACGGGGCACGACCCATCCTCGAGCAGGCCGAGGAGGCGGGCGTGCTGATGCCGAGCGGCTGTCGGATGGGCATCTGCTACACCTGCGTGCTCCCGCTGCGGGAGGGCGCGGTCCGCGACCTGCGTACCGGGGAGCTGACCACGGCCGTCCCGGGGGAGACCTCCGACGGCGGCGTCGCGATCCAGACCTGCATCAACGCGGCCGCCGGGCCGTGCCAGATCGACCACTGACCA
Organism: Nocardioides sp.; assembly: GCA_025937085.1. Taxonomy (GTDB): domain Bacteria; phylum Actinomycetota; class Actinomycetes; order Propionibacteriales; family Nocardioidaceae; genus Nocardioides. The sequence continues at coordinate 2,211 of JAICSC010000216.1, read as the reverse complement.
TGACCATGACCACGACCACGACCATGACGACGACCACGACCATGCCGACGATGACCATGACCACCCATGCTCTGCTCACCGCGGGGTACGAACCACTCGGGGACACGAGAAGGGGACGCGGATGACCACGATCCAGAAGAAGGCCACCATCGGCCAGACCAGCCCGATCGCACACCTGAGCGCCGAGGACATCGAGCTGATCGCCAAGGAGCTCGACGCGATCCGGGCCTCGGTGATCGACACCAGGGGCGAGCGGGACGCCCGCTACATCCGGCGGGTGATCAAGACCCAGCGGTCGCTCGAGCTCGGCAGCCGGATCGTGCTGCTGGCCTCGCTGTTCCCACCGGCGTGGTTCGTCGGCACGGTCGGCCTGTCGGTCTCGAAGATCCTCGAGAACATGGAGATCGGGCACAACGTGCTCCACGGACAGTGGGACTGGATGCGCGACCCGAAGATCCACTCCACGACGTGGCACTGGGACACCGCCACCCCGGCCGAGCAGTGGAAGCACAGCCACAACGAGCTCCACCACACCTACACGAACGTGATCGGCAAGGACAACGACCTCGGCTACGGCATCATGCGCGTCGACGAGGACCAGCCGTGGCACCCGATGCACCTCGGTCAGCCGTTGTGGAACCTGCTCAACGCGCTCTTCTTCGAGTACGGCATCGCCGCCTACGACCTCGAGCTGCGCGGTCAGCTCCGGCGCGGCAAGCAGCACACCGAGAAGTTCAAGCGGGACGCCAAGGCGGTGCTGAACAACATCCGCAAGCAGGTCACCAAGGACTACGTCGTCCATCCGCTGCTGTCGGGGCCGTCGTTCCTGACCACCATCCTGGCCAACTTCACCGCCAACACGGTGCGCAACGTGTGGTCGCACTCGGTGATCATGTGCGGCCACTTCCCGGAAGGGGTCGAGACCTTCGAGACCCGGTCGATCGAGGGCGAGACCAAGCCGCAGTGGTACCTGCGGCAGATGCTGGGCTCGGCCAACATCTCCGGCTCGAAGCTGATGCACATCATGTCCGGCAACCTGTCGCACCAGATCGAGCACCACCTGTTCCCCGATCTGCCGTCCAACCGGTACGGCGAGATCGCGCCGAAGGTGAAGGCGCTCTTCGAGCGGTACGACCTCGCCTACTGCGCCCGGCCGCTGCCCCTGCAGGTGTACTCCGCCTGGCACAAGGTCGTCCGGCTCTCGCTGCCCAACGGGTGGCTCGACACCACCAACCTCCGCAACCTGCCGTCGCAGCTCAAGCGGCTCTACGAGATGACCTCCGGTGGCCCCAAGGTCCGTCGCGCTCTCCAGGCGCGGATGCTCCAGGAGCACCGCCGGGCACTGGCCGCCGCTGCCTGAGGCTGAGGCGCTCCGCGAGTTCCCCGCTCAGGCGGGGAACTCGCGCCGGCAGAGACCCCTCACACCCACTCGGCGAACGTCGGCTCCGGGAGCGGGCCGGTGCTCGCGTCACGTCCGGACTCCAGGGCCCGGCCAAGCTGGAGCAGCGTGGTCTCACTGCCCCGCGCGCCCCACAGCGACACCGCGACCGGCAGCCCGCGCGCCAGCTCGACCGGGACGGTCAGGATGGGTGCGCCGGCCAGCGCGCTGGAGCCCGTCGCGGCGCCACCCGAGTACACGTCCCCGTTGACCAGGTCGATGGGAGTGGCCGGAGCCATCGCCGGCGCGAGCAGGGCGTCCAGCTCGTGCTCGCCGAGAGTGCGGTCGAGCTCGGCCAGGCCGGCCGCGGTGCAGGCGTCGATGGCCTCGAGGTACGCCGGGGAGGCCACGCCCTCGGTCTCCTCCGCACGCTCGAAGAAGCTCTGGCCGAACCACGGCAGCTCCTCCTCGGCATGCGACCGGTTGAACGCGATCACGTCGGCCAGGGTCTTGACCTCGGCGTCGCGGGTGGCGAGGTAGGCAGCCAGCCCGACCTTGAGCTCGACGAGCAGGACGATGAGCTCCATGTCGTCGTCGAGGTCCTTCACCGCAGGCAGCGCGAGGTCCTCGACGAGCTCAGCTCCGGCCGCCGACAGCAGCGTCAAGGCGCGCTCGGCGGCGGCATCGGCCGTTGTGCTGTACCCCCACAGGTCGCGGGGTACGCCGATGCGCCGGCCGCGCACGCCCGCCTCGAGTTGGTCGGCGGTGCTGGTCCCGGCCATCACGTCGAGCAGCGCGGCGGTGTCGGAGACGGTCAGCGCCATCGGCCCCGG
>JAICSC010000072.1 GCA_025937085.1 Nocardioides sp. | reverse complement strand
GCCGGTGTTGATGATGATGCCGGCGCGGGCGTGGACCTGGCGGCTGAAGCGCTGGTCGACGAACGTGCGGATCGGGTTGATGTCGCGGACCAGGATCCCGTACATCGAGTCGTTGAGCATCATGTCGAGCCGCTCGAGGCCGGCCAGGGTGGCGATCTCCGGCATGCAGAGACCGCTGGCGTAGTTCGTGAGCCGGACGTAGCGGCCGAGCTCCGTCGACGTCTCGTCGAGGGCGGCTCGCATCAGCCGGAAGTTCTCCTGGGTGGCGTAGGTGCCGGCGAAGCCCTCGCGGGTCGCGCCCTCGGGGACGAAGTCGAGCAGGCTCTGTCCCGTCGACCGGATGACCGCGATGATGTCGGCTCCCTCGCGCGCCGCGGCCTGCGCCTGGGGGATGTCCTCGTAGATGTCGCCGGTCGCCACGATCAGGTAGACCCAGGGCTGCCGCGGCGCGTCGCCGATGCGCTTGATCAGCCGCTCGCGTTCCTTGCGCCGGGCGTCGATCCGCCTGATGCCGGACCCCACCGCTCGAGCGGCCGCCGTGCGGCCACGCTGCGCGTCCCGGCCCTCGGGCAGCCGGAACGTCACCGAGCCGGCGGAAGCCTTCTCCGCGAGCTCGCGGAGGTCGGCACCCTCGGCGCGGCGCAGGGCGTCCCACACCGGCAGGGCGACACCGTGCTCGAGCCCGACGTCGGCGCGGACCACGTCGACCAGGCGGTTCACCCAGGGCGTGCCCTCCGCGTCGGCACCCTCGAGCCCGCCCAGCCGGAGCGTCGCGCGCTCGACGGAGACCGTGGTGTGCTGCTGTGCGATCTGCACGATGGGCCTGCCGACCTTGCGGGCGAGCGACCGTGCCTGCCGGACGGTGGCCGGGTCGAGGTCGAGCTTCCCCCGGGTGCGGGTCGCCATCAGAGCCTCCGCTCGAAGAGTCGGCGTACGCCGTCGTGCGTCCGCAGCAGGTCCATGGCGTACGCCGCGTGGCCGGGCGTGTAGCCGTTGCCGACCAGCATGGTCACGTCGGAAGCCACGCCCTCGGCGCCGAGGGCCGCAGCCGAGAACGACGTGGCCATCGAGAAGAAGATGACAGTGCCGCGCTCGGCCGTCGCCAGGATGGCGCCGCCCTCGCAGCCCGGCACCTCCACGCAGACGACGGTGATGTCAGCCAGGCTTCCGGTCGCGGCGACGGCGTCGCGCAGGGCGATCGGGTCCCGCGCGTCAGCGACCACGACGGCGTCCGCCAGGCCGGCGTCACCCAACAGGGCAGCCTCGGCCTCGTGCGGCACCACGCCGATCGTGCGCGACGCGCCCTCCCGGCGTGCCGCAGCCAGGCTGAGCGAACCGGACTTGCCGGCGCCACCGACGACGGCGACGACGGGCGCGTCGTACTGCTGGACCACGCGGGCCGTCAGGGCCGGCGCCCCGCACACGTCCATCACCGACAGGCTCAGAGCGGGCGGCAGGTCGTCGGGGATCCTGGCCGCGATGGAGCGGCCGAAGAGGATCGCGTAGCCGTCGGCCGGGATGCGCTCGTGGAGGCCGTCCCAGCGTTCGAGGCCGTCCTCGATCACCAGCGGGGTCAGGCTCAGAGAGACCAGGGTGGCGACGTGGTCCCCCACCACGAGGCCGAGCGGCGAGTCCGGACCGACCTCCTCGACGGTGCCGATCAGCATGCCGCCGGAGCCGGTCACGGGGTTCTGCATCTTGCCGCGGGTCTCCACGATCTCGAGCACCTCACGGCGTACGGCGTCGCCGTCGGGCCGACCGTCGACCCCGCCGTCGACCCCGTTGTCGATCCCGCCGCCGATCCAGTGTTTGCCCTCCAGCTGTCGGAACGACGCGGCGTCGAGGTTCAGGGTCTCGACCCGCACCCGGACCTCGTCCGGCCAGATCTCGCGCCGAGTGTCCAGCCGCTGGGCCGCCTGGGGCAGCACCCGGCCCCGGCCCGGGTCGTCGAGCACGCGGTGCAGACCGGTCGGGTCGCTCGTCGCCGACCGCGGCGTACGGGCGTCGGAATCGGTCACGGGCGTCGACATTTCTGAGTTTCCTCCGCTGGATCGACTCTGGTACGAAAGAATCTGCGGCGTAGCATTGGACTCACCGCACGTTCTCCGCCTACTCTGACATGAGAGCGGCGCGCTCACAACCGGCACGCCGTCGATCCGCACGCAGTCGCACAGGAGCATCCGATGAGCATCGACACCTCGATCGACTCGGTCTCATTTCTCGGGGAGACTGGTCAGCCCTACCCCTACCGCCGCGTCGAGCTGGTCGAGCCCGACTGGACCCGCTTCCCGGGCTGGCGGGACGTCACGGCCGAGGAGTGGCGGTCGGTGCAGTGGCAGCGAGCCCACTGCGTGAAGAACCTCAAGCAGCTCCGCGCGCTGATGGGTGACCTGCTCGACGACACGTTCTACAACGATCTCGAGAAGGACCAGGCCGAGCGGGCCACCATGTCGATGCTGGTGCCGCCGCAGATGATGAACACGATGGCGCCCCGGGTCGAGCCGTCGGGCCCGGGATCGCTGACCGAGGCGTTCTACGCCGACCCGGTCCGCCGTTACATGCTGCCGGTGCTCAGCGACCGTCGTACCGACTGGCCGTCGCACCCGCACGCCACCCGCGACTCGCTCCACGAGCACGACATGTGGGTTGCGGAGGGTCTGACCCACCGGTACCCGACCAAGGTGCTGGCCGAGCTGCTGCCGACGTGCCCGCAGTACTGCGGCCACTGCACCCGGATGGACCTGGTCGGGAACTCCACCCCCCAGGTCGAGAAGCTCAAGCTGGTCGGCAAGCCGAACGACCGGCTCGGCGCCATGCTCGACTACCTGCGTCAGACACCCGGCGTACGCGACGTCGTGGTCTCCGGCGGCGACGTGGCCAACATGCCGTGGCCGCGGCTTGAGGCGTTCCTCACCGAGCTCCTCGAGATCGAGAACATCCGTGACATCCGGCTGGCCACCAAGGCCCTGATGGGCATGCCGCAGCACTGGTTGCAGCCCGACGTCGTCGAGGGCATGGGCCGGATCGGGAGGACCTCGCGTGAGCGCGGCGTCTCCGTGGCGATCCACACCCACGTGAACCACGCGAACTCGGTCACCCCGCTGGTCGCCGAGGCCACCCGGACGATGCTGGACACCGGCATCCGCGACGTACGCAACCAGGGCGTGATCCTCAACGGCGTCAACGCCGACCCCCACGCGCTCCTCGACCTCTGCTTCGCGCTGCTCGATGGCGCGCAGATCATGCCGTACTACTTCTACATGTGCGACATGATCCCGTTCTCGGAGCACTGGCGGGTCTCGGTCGCCGACGCGCAGCGGCTTCAGCACGCGATCATGGGCTACCTGCCCGGCTTCGCCACCCCTCGCATCGTGTGCGACGTGCCGTTCGTCGGCAAGAGGTGGGTCCACCAGCTGTCCGACTACGACCTGGTCCGCGGTGTCTCCTACTGGACGAAGAACTACCGCACCTCCATCGAGGCCTCCGACCCGGAGGCGCTGTCGCGCCACTACGAGTACTACGACCCGATCCACACCCTTCCCGCCGAGGGTCAGGCGTGGTGGGCCGAGCACGGAGAGCTCGACCAGTCGGCCCTCAGGGCCGCCGAGGTCGCTGAGGCGTCCCGGCGTACGGCCGCCCTGCAGGCCCACTGACCCTTCTCCCCCAGGGCGCCTGAGACCGCCCGCCACCCGGCACAGGTGCATGGCCTGCGAGCCTTCGGGTACTGCTTTCCCCTACGACGCGGACCAGAACACCGCGCGTACCGGCAGGCACGGCTGCACGGGAGCGCAGCCGACCACGGGGAGGGAGAACCACGTGGCACACAACAACGACGACACCAACGGGCTGCTGAGCACCCTGTTCTCAGGAGCGAAGGACATCCCACGCAACGCGTCGTGGCTGGCAGGCAAGGCCCTGCCCCACGAGCGCGGCGCGAACCGCCACAGCGACCACACGTCGTCCGACAACGGCAATCCGCGGGGCCTGGTCCAGCGCGCCGGCGACGCCGTCCGGGACGCGATGCCCGGACAGGATTCGGTGGAGAACAGGCTGTCGCAGGCGCGGGACGGTGCGGAGCGGGCACAGGAGTCCGAGGAGAGGGCGGTCCAGGCAGCCGAGCGGGCCCACGAGCTGACCGAGCAGGCGGCTGCCCTCGAGTCCGAGGAGAAGCAGCGTCTCAAGGACACTCGCCGACAGCTGGCCGAGGAGGTCTCCCGTCGGGTGCGAGCGGCCGAGAAGGAGGCCGAGGAGCACGTCCGGGACGTTCGCCGCGAAGCCGAGCAGGAGGCGGAACACGCCCTCCAGCAGCAGCAGGAGGTCTCGGAGGAGCGCCGGGAGACAGCACGCGCCGAGGCCGAGCGCGCGCAGCAGGAGGCTCACGAGCGGTTCGCCGAGGCGACCGAGCGGTTGACGCACGCCCGACAGCTGGCCGAGGAGGCGGCGGCGCTGGCGCAGGACGCCGCCGAACGAGCCCGCCAGGACGCCGAGCGCATCAGCGCGACCGCCCAGTCGGGACGTAAGCAGGCCGACCAGGTGGTAACGCAGGCGCGTCAGCTCCGAGAGCGGACCCAGCAGGAGGCCGCGACGGTCACCCGCAAGGTGAACCGCAGCAGCCGGTCCGGAACCCTCGCCTCGATGTCCAGGGCTGACCTCCTCCATCTGGCGCAGGAGCGCGACATCTCAGGTCGGTCATCGATGTCGAAGAAGCAGCTGATCTCAGCATTGGAGAAGAAGCAATGATCGCCACGAAGCTCGCCCGCGAAGCATGGCAGCGGTTGTCGCCGGCCACATCCGTGGAGAGCGTCGCGCGGACGTTGCCGCAACCGGACAAGCAGGGGCTGGTGCGTTCCGGTGTCGCAGCCGGCGCCACGATCGTCGCCCTCTCCGCCGCCAGCGCGGTGACGTCCGCGATCAGGCGACGTACGGAGCGCTGATGAAGCTCTCCGCGCTGGGTGCGCTCGCCGTGGGGTACGTCCTGGGAACACGAGCCGGGAGGGAGCGATATGAGGAGATTCGGCGGCTCGCGGGTCGCGCGGCGGACAAGCTCGAGAGCTACGGGTCGTCGGGAAGCCTGGCGACCCGGGTCTCGGACATCGACGACCACCGGAACCGCACTCGAACCTGACGGCGACGGACAGCTCTCGAACGGCGTGCTGATCGAGACGCATCTGCTCGCCCGGCTCCTGGGCATCCGCTTGCTCCGGATCGACGGCGTGGTCACCGTGGCACCTGCCCGGCTCTCACCCTCGCCGGCCGACCCGCGCTCCGTGCCGATGACCTCCACCATGGAGCTCGGCGCCGGTCTCGAGCGCGCGGCCCACTTGCTGGGCGACTGCGACCGTCACCACAACGGTCGCAGTCGCTGACGCACGCTCATACGGTCACTCGGTAACGGTGCGGTTCTCGTACGGCGTGCTGAGGACGATGGTGGTCCGGGTCGAGACGTTGGCCTCCGACCGGATCCGGGCCAGCAGATCCTCGAGCGCGTGGGGGGTCTCGACGCGCACCTTGAGGATGTACGACTCGTCGCCGGCCACCGACCAGCACGACTCGATCGCCTTGATCCCGCGGATCCGCTCGGGGTAGTCGTCGGGCTGGCTGGGGTCGATCGGCGTGATCGAGACGAACGCCGTGAGCGCCAGCCCCAGCGCCTCGTGGTTGACCGAGGCCCCATAGGCCGCGATCACGCCGCGCTTCTCCAGGCGCTTGACGCGCTGGTGCACCGCCGAGGTGGACAGCCCGGTCGCCTTCCCGAGGTCGGTGAAAGACATCCGGCCATCGGCGGCAAGCAGCCGGACGATCGTGCGATCGGTGTCCTCCACGTCGAAGACCCTAGCGTTCCCCGGGGTCGGGATGCGTAGGCTCAGGCAGGTGGCGAGCGAGAAGCGACTGATGGTCCTGGACTCCGCGTCGATGTACTTCCGGGCGTTCTTCGGTGTGCCGGAGGTGCTGGCCGACGACGGGACGCCGGTCAACGCGGTGCGGGGGTTCCTCGACTTCATCAGCCGGCTGGTGGGCGACTACCGGCCCAGTCACCTGGTCTGTGCCTGGGACAACGACTGGCGCCCGCAGTGGCGGGTCGACCTGATCCCGTCGTACAAGGCCCATCGCGTCGTCCAGGCGATCCCGGGCCCCCGCCCCGACATCGAGCAGGTGCCGGACCCTCTCGAGATCCAGGTGCCGATCATCCTCGAGGTGCTCGCTGCGGCCGGGTTGTGCGTGGTCGGCGTCGACGGCTACGAGGCCGACGACGTCATCGGGACTCTCGCGACCGGAGCGCCCATGCCCGTCGACGTCGTGACCGGCGACCGCGATCTCTTCCAGCTCGTCGACGACGGCCACGACGTGCGGGTCCTCTACATCGCCCGTGGGGTCGGCAACCACGAGCGGGTGACCGAGCACGTGGTCGTGGAGAAGTACCGGGTCCTCCCGGGCCAGTACGCCGACTTCGCCACCCTGCGCGGCGACGCCTCCGACGGGCTGCCCGGCGTCGCCGGGATCGGCGAGAAGACGGCGGCCTCGCTGCTGCTGAAGTTCGGCGACCTCCGCGGCATCGTCGACGCGGCCGGCGACCCGGAGTCGGAGATGTCCCCCGGGCCGCGCCGCAAGATCCTCGATGCCGCGGACTACCTCCTGGTCGCCCCGCAGGTGGTGGCCGTGGCGCGCGACCTCGACCTCGCGCCGTACGACGCCACCTTGCCGTCGGAGCCCCGTGACCCCGATCGCCTCGACGAGCTGGCCGAGCGGTACAACCTCGACTCCCCCGTGAAGCGTCTGCGGGCCGTGTTGGCGGGCTGACGCTCACGACGCCGCAAGTCCCGTGGACCAGGTTCAGCGCAGCATCTCGGCGACCGCGATCCGCGTGGTCGGCCTCCAGCAGATCGCCGCCGCCGAGCAGGCGTAGGGCCCGGCTCCGATGACCAGCAGGTCGGCGTCGGCCACGTCAGTCCTCCATCGGGGCCACGGCCACGACGCCGCGGCGGATCCGGCGTACGACGTCGCGGGCGTTCTCCCGGAGCGGTCCGGCTCCGGCCGCGTCGGCCACCTGACCGCACAGGTCGATCAGCTGCTTGATCCAGCGCACGAAGTCGCCCGCGGTCAGGTCGCTCTCATCGAGCACCTCGCCGAGGTCGTCCCCCTCGCTCCAGCGGTACGCCGCCCACGCCAGGCCGGCGTCGGGCCGACGCAGGAAGTCGAGCCGGTGGTCACGCTCGACCGCGGACAGCTCGCGCCAGAGGCGCTCCAGGTCGTCGATGACCCGCTGGGTGTCTCCGCCCGGGACCCGCGGCGAGACGACGTCCTCGGGTCGCCGTGCCTCGTAGACCAAGGTCGACAACGCGGCAGCCAGCCCCGAGGGCGCCAGCCCGTCGAGCACCCCGAGCCGCATCGCCTCGGCCACCACCAGGTCCAGCTCGGAGTAGATCCGCCGCAGCGGGCGGCCGAGCTCGGTGACGTCGTCGTCGGCCAGGTAGCCGAGCGCCTCGAGCACGTCGCAGACCCGATCGAACTGCCGCGCGACCGTGTTCGTCCGTTGCTCGACCCGCCGCTGCAGGGTCTTCGCGTCGCGGTCGAGCTTGACCCAGCGCTCCGCCCACCGGGCGTGGTCCTCGCGGTCGGGGCACTCGTGGCAGGGGTGCGCTCGGAGGCGTCCCCGCAGCTCCTCGATCTCGCGGTCCTCACGGGCCGGTCGTAGGTCGCGCCGGTCCTGCGTCGGCGGTGGTGGGGCGAGGCCGTGCGTGGCGTTGCGGAGCGTCGAGGCGAGGTCGCGGCGCATCTGCGGGTTCCGGGGGTTGAACTGGCGCGGGATGCGCAGCCGGCTCAACGCGGCCACCGGTGTCGGGAAGTCCACGACGCTCAGGCGCCGGGCCTGCCGCTCTGCGGTGAGCACCTGCGGGCGCGGCCCGTCCGGCGAGGTCCCGCGGTCCAGGACGACGGCGTAACCCGCGAACCGGCCGCCGGGTATCTCGATCACGTCCCCCCGGTGCAGCTGCGCGAGCGAGTCGAGCACCTCCTGCCGCCGGTCCGCGCGCCTGGACCGCGCGGCATTCTTCTCCAGCTCGGAGACCCGCTGCCGCAGGGCGGCGTACTCCAGGAAGTCGCCGCGGTCGCAGGCCGCCGCCTCGGCGTACCCCTGGAGCGCGTCCTCGCTCTTCGCCAGCTGGCGGGCGAGCCCGACCACCGCCTTGTCCGCCTGGAACTGTGCGAACGACATCTCCAGCAGCTCTCGCGCCCGCGAGCGGCCGACCTGGTGCACGAGGTTGACCGCCATGTTGTACGACGGACGGAAGCTCGAGCGGAGCGGGTAGGTCCGCGTCGAGGCCAGGCCGGCGACCTCGCTCGGGTTGATGCCCGGCTGCCACAGGACGACCGCGTGTCCCTCGACGTCCAGCCCTCGGCGGCCGGCACGGCCGGTGAGCTGGGTGTACTCCCCCGGTGTGATGTCGGCGTGGGTCTCGCCGTTCCACTTCGAGAGCTTCTCCAGGACCACGGTGCGGGCCGGCATGTTGATCCCGAGGGCCAGCGTCTCCGTGGCGAACACCGCCTTGCAGAGCCCCCGCTGGAACAGGTGCTCGACGCACTGCTTGAACGCCGGGAGCATGCCCGCGTGGTGGGCCGCCACCCCACGGGTGAGACCGTCGAGGAAGTCGTGGTAGCCGAGCACCGCGCGGTCCTCGTCGGGCAGGTCGGCGCACTCCTCCTCGACGAACGCGAAGATCTCGTCGCGCTCCTCGGTCGTGGTCAGCCGGATCCCCGACCGCAGACACTGCTCCACCGCCGCGTCACAGCCGACCCGGCTGAAGATGAACACGATCGCAGGCAGCAGGCCCGCAGCGTCGAGCCGGTCGAGCACGTCGACCCGGCCGGGGATCCAGACCCGCCTGCCGTTCCCGACCGGGCGGCGACCTCCGCGCTGCGGCCGGCCCTTCGGCGTACGCCGGTCGCGCAGCCGGGTGCTGGCGAAGTCGTCGCGCGCGATCCGGAGCAGCTCGGCGTTCACCGGGGCCCCCTCCTTCACGAAGCCCGCCGCCGCGTCCACGTCGGAGGTCGCGAAGAGGTCCAGCATCCGGCGTCCGACCAGGACGTGCTGGTACAGCGGGACCGGACGGCGCTCCTCGACGATCGTCACCGTGTCCCCGCGGACGGTCTCCAGCCACTCGCCGAACTCCTCGGCGTTGGAGACCGTCGCGGACAGGGAGACCAGGGCCACCGAATCCGGGAGGTGGATGATCACCTCCTCCCAGACGGCTCCGCGGGACCGGTCCGCGAGGTAGTGCACCTCGTCCATCACGACGTATCCCAGCCCGGTGAGGGTGCGTGAGCCGGCGTACAGCATGTTCCGCAGCACCTCGGTCGTCATCACGACGACCGGCGCCTCACCGTTCACCGTCGTGTCGCCGGTGAGCAGGCCGACCCGGTCGGAGCCGTAGCGGGCGACGAGGTCGTGGTACTTCTGGTTCGACAGGGCCTTGATGGGGGTCGTGTAGAACGCCTTGCGCCCGGTCTCGAGCGCCAGGTGCACCGCGAACTCGCCCACCACCGTCTTGCCGGACCCCGTGGGCGCCGCCACGAGGACGCCCTTGCCGTCCTCCACGACCCGGCACGCCTCGACCTGGAAGGGGTCCAGCCCGAACTCGTAGAGCCCCGCGAACGTCTCGAGGACGGTGGTGGTGCTCATGCGAGAACGGTAAGCGCTCCCGGCGCGCACTCCACGGTCAGGGGCAGCGGGCCGAAGCGCTCGCCGTCGGCGTACGACACGATGCCGGGTGCGGCGACGGTGACCGAGCGCACCAGGTGGTGCTCGTACTGCGGGTGGTGCACGTGGGTGCCCTTGAACAGCTTCGGGTAGGTGCGGACCAGGTCGGGCTTGGAGATGGGCTTGATGATCACCACGTCGAGGAGGCCGTCGTCGAGCACCGCCCCCTCGGTGATCCGCAGGCCGCCGCCGTACGACGGGCCGTTGCCGACCGAGACCAGCATCGCCTCCAGCGACACCCGGCGGTCGTCGAGCTGCAGGGTGTACGGGAGGGGTTCGAAGACGCGCAGCTCGGCGAGCGTGGCGATGTTGTAGCGCATCTGGCCCTTCGGCCAGGTCATCCGGTTGGCGCGCTCGTTCACGACCGCATCGAAGCCGGCCGCGAGCACGGTGACGAAGTACCGCGAGCCGCTCCGGGCCAGGTCCACGGTGCGGGTCCTGCCCGCGAGCACCCGGTCCACCGCGGCGTCGGTGTCCTGGCGGGGCAGGTCGAAGTACCGGGCCACGTCGTTGCCGCTGCCGGCGGGGACGATGCCCAGCGGCGTCCCGGTCATGGCCACCGCCTGCACCGCCTGGTGCACCATGCCGTCGCCGCCGCAGACGACGAGGGCGTCGACGCCGTCCGCGACGCACTGCCGGGCCAGGTCGACCGCCTCGCCGGCGTCTCGCCCCTGGAGGTCGCGTACGACGAGACCGGCCCCTCGCAGGCGGGCGAGCGCCCTCTCGCGGACCTTCGCGCCCCTGCCCTTGCCCGCCGTCGGGTTGGTCAGGAGGGCGATCTCCCTGCTCGGCACGGGCGCAGACTACCTGGGCACTACCCGTGCACTAACCTTCCTCGGGGCCGACGCGGAGGCGCACGGCGTACGAGCCCGGCCCCGCCCCGACGGCCCTGGCGAACCGCCCGACGGCCTCGAGGGCGGTCTCCGCGTCGATCCGGGAGCCGGGCACGGCCAGCAGGACCCGCGGGCCGTCGGCGGCGACCAGCACCTCGCCGTGCCGCCAGACCTGGTGGGTGCGGACCCGAAGCCCCTCCCCCGCCACCGGCACTGGGTACGCCTCGTCGACGGCCAGCAGGTCGCAGGCGATCGCCTCCTCCCCGGGCGCCGTCAGCGTGCCGACCACCCGGTGCCCGGAGGCCAGACCGCTCTCCGTCCCCCAGGTGACCTCGGACTCCCCCAGCCAGGCGGGCAGGTCGAACGGATCCGCCTCGTCGTACGACGGCGGCTCGTGGGGCGGGTTCACGAAGCCTGGATCCGTGGATGGGCGCCGTAGCGAGCGGCACCAGAGGGGTGCGATGGCAAGGCGCCCGTCGCGAAGGCAGACTGGACGTCTTTCGAGCGGCGGCAACGCAGCCAGCGTGCCGCTCTGGGGCCGCGCAGTAGGTGGCCATCCATGGGATCCAGGCTAAGGGATCACATCACAGGGGTGAGACCTCGTCGTCCGCCCACTGGTCCGTGCGATGGGCTCCGCGGCCGCGGACCCGGTCCGAGACCCGGGCGATGATCTCCGAGATCAGGAACAGGATCAACATGGGGATCGCCAGCATCAGCATCGAGAACGGGTCGGTGGAGGGGGTCGCGACCGCGGCGAAGACCATGGTGCCGATCACGATCCAGGGCCGGTACTTCGCCAGCGCCCGACCGCTGATCACGCCGGCGAGGTTGAGCAGAACGACGAACAACGGGATCTCCATCGCGATGCCGAAGATCAGCAGCATCCGCATCTCGAAGGAGAAGTACCGGCCGAAGTCGACCAGGTTGGTGACCCCGTGGGGCACGAACGAGATCAGCACGGTCAGGCCCTTGGGCAGCACGTAGTAGCCCAGCGCCACGCCCCCGAGGAAGAGCGGGCCCGCCACGGCGGCGAACATCCGGGAGTACTTCTTCTCCTTCGGGTGGAGCCCCGGGAGGATGAAGGCCCAGATCTGGTACAGCCAGTACGGGCTGGCCGCGATCAGCGCGACGACGCCGCACAGCTTGAACTGCAGCAGGATGCCGCCGGTGGCGTCGTTGATGACCGGCTCGGTCTTGATCGGGGGGTTGCGGTTGGCCAGGGCCTCCCGCGCCTCGTTGTACGGATGCTGGATGAGCTCCAGCAGCTGGGCGTAGAAGAAGATCGCCACGCAGAACGCGATCACCAGCACCAGTGCGGACCGGATCAGCCGCGCCCGGAGCTCGCGGAAGTGGTCCGAGAGCGCCATCCGGCCGTCGGGGCCGACGGCATTGCGCGGCTTTCCACGCAGCACATCGACGACACCGACGATGGACACGGGCCCGGTCGCTCTCGCTCAGTCGCCGTCAGGCGGAGTCGTCGTGACGCGTCGCCTCGCGCTCGGCGGCCTGCCGCGCCTCGAAGGCCTCACGCTCGGAGGCCTGCCGGGACTCGAGCTCACGCTGGGACTCGGTCTTGCCGTCCTCGTCGTCGCCCAGGCCCTTCGTCTCGGTCTTGAAGATGCGCAGGGCTCGGCCGCTGCCGCGTGCGAGCTCGGGGAGCTTGGACGCGCCGAACACCAGGATGACGATCACCAGGATGATGAGCAGCTCTGGCGTGCCGAGGTCGCCGATCAGCAGGGATGACATGGATAAGGGTCCTGACGTGAGGTTCGGTTGCCTCGCAAGTCTAGCCCGCGGGGTGGTCGTACAGGGCCAAAGCCCGACGGATCGACTCGCGCGCGCCGTCACCGTAGTGGGCGGGGGCGAGGACCTCGGCGTACGGCGTGAGCCGCAGCAGCAG
>JAICSC010000215.1 GCA_025937085.1 Nocardioides sp. | reverse complement strand
CTGGGCCTCGGCGAGGAGGACGTTCATGTGTCCGGGCATCCGGCCGGCGACCGGGTGGATGGCGTAGTCGACGGTGGCTCCCTTCTCGCCGAGCACGTCGACGAGCTCGCGCAGCGTGTGCTGCGCCTGGGCGACGGCGAGGCCGTAGCCGGGCACGATGATCACGCGGTCGGCGTAGGCGAGCATGATCGCGGCGTCCTCCGGCGTGACGCTCTTGACCGGGCGGTCGCTGGCCTGGCCGGCGCCGAGGGTGGAACCCCCCCGGAGCGCACCGAACAGGATGTTGGTCACCGATCGGCCCATCGCGTTGGCCATGAGCATCGTCAGGAAGGTGCCGGAGGCCCCGACCAGGGTGCCGCCGATCAGCAGCAGCACGTTGGAGAGCACGTAGCCGCCGGCGGCGACGGTCAGGCCGGTGAACGCGTTCAGCAGCGAGATCACGATCGGGACGTCGGCCCCGCCGACCGGGAGCACCAGCAACAAGCCGAAGAGCAGCCCGATGAGTCCGAGCAGGACGGCCAGCCACACCGATGGCGCGATCACGAGACGCACCGCCAGTACGACGGCCGCCCCCAGCGTGATCCCGAACAGATAGCGCAGCCCCGGGAACACCACCGGCCGGGAGGTCATCAGGTCCTGCAGCTTCGCGAAAGTGATCGCCGAGCCGGCGAAGGAGGTGGCGCCGACGACGATCGTGAAGGCGGTGGCGGCCCAGACGAACCAGTTCTCGTGGGTGTCGGCCGAGACGTGCTCGTGCAGCTCCAGCAGCGCAACGAGCGCCGCCGCGCCGCCACCGACGCCGTTGAAGAGCGCCACCATCTGGGGCATCTGGGTCATCTGCACAGTGCGGGCGCCGTACACGCCGCCGATGGTGCCGACCACGATCGCGGCGATGATCAACGGGACGTGCTCGAGGTGCAGGTCGGCCCAGAAGAACGGCGTGAGGCACGCGACGACGGCGGCGATCGCCCCGAGGAGGTTGCCGTTCCGTGCGGTCTTCGGACCGGAGAGCCCCTTCAGCGCGAGGATGAAACACACGCCGCAGGCGAGGTAGACCAGCTGGATCCAGACCGGCATCAGGCGCTGCCGCCCGTCGACTCGTCCTTCTTCGGCGGTGCTGGTCTGCGTCTCGTGAACATCTGCAGCATCCGGTCGGTCACCACGAAGCCGCCGACCATGTTCACCGACGCGAGCACGATCGCGATCAGCCCGACGACCAGGGCGAGGTTGTTGTCGGTGGTGCCGGTCACCAGGATCGCGCCGAGCAGGATGATCCCGTGGATGGCGTTGGCGCCGGACATCAGCGGGGTGTGCAGCGTCGAGGAGACCTTCGAGATGACCTCGATCCCGACGAAGACGCTGAGCACGAAGATCGTCAGCCAGACGACTCCGGTGGCGAGGATCACTGGTCGGCCTCCTGGTCGTAGGGGAGATCGAGCTGTTCGTCGGCGGGTACGCCGGTGGCCGGCCCGCTGGTGTCGTCCGCGGGCGCCGGCTCGGCGGGCTCGGGCGGCCCGGCAGAGCCCTCGATCGCCTCACGCGTCGGCTCGTGGACGATCGCGCCGCCGCGGGTGACGCAGCTGCCGGAGATGATCTCGTCGTCGAAGTCGGGCGCGAACCTGGTCACCACGGTGCCGTCGTCGTCGCGTTCGGAGGCGGTCATCAGGGTGACCAGGTTGACGACGTTCTGGGCGTACAGCCTGGACGCCGGACCGGGCATCTGGCTCGGGACGTTCCGCCCGCCCCAGACCTGGGCGTTGCCGATGCGGACCACCTCGCCGGCCACGGATCCCTCGACGTTGCCGCCGGTCTCCGACGCCAGGTCGACGACCACCGCACCCGGCCTCATCTCTTCGACCATCTCGCGGGTCACGAGCATGGGCGCGGGCCGGCCGGGCACGGCGGCGGTCGTGATCAGGGCGTCGGCCGCGGCGATGTACGGCGTGAGCAGCTCGCGCTGGCGAGCCGCGCGGTCCTCGGTCATCTCGCGGGCATAGCCACCGGACCCCTCGAGCGTCTCGAGGTCGAGCTCGATCGCCTTGGCGCCCATCGACCTGATCTCCTCCGCGGCGGCCGCGCGCACGTCGTACGCCCTGACGACCGCGCCCAGCCGCTTGGCGGTCGCGATCGCCTGGAGCCCGGCGACGCCGGCGCCGAGGACCACGACCTCGGCGGCCTGGACCGTGCCGGCGGCGGTCATGTTGAGGGGGAAGAAGCGGCGCAGCATGCCTGCAGCGACGATCGCGCAGCGGTAGCCCGCGACCAGCGCCTGGGAGCTGAGGCCGTCCATCGACTGGGCGCGCGAGATGCGCGGGATCAGCTCGACGGCGTGGGCGGTGATGTCGGCGTCGCGGAGCTCGACGACCGTCATCTTCTCCTGGTTGACCGGCAGGAAGGAGATGGTGGTCGTGCCGCGCTCGAGCCGGCGGATCTGTTCGTTCGACAGCGGCTGCACCGACACCACGAGGTCGGCACCGGTGAACGCCGAGTGCTCGACGACGGCACCCGCCTCGACGTACTCCTCGTCGGACATCAGCGCGTGCACTCCCGCGCCGGGCTCGACCGCGACGTCGTATCCCAGCCCGGTCAGCTTGCCGACCAGCTCCGGCACCATCGCCACCCGTGCCTCGCCGTCCCGAGTCTCCTTGGCCACTGCAATCCTCACGGCGTCGAACCTAGGGCACGACACCCACGAGGCCCACCCATCCCACCCCCGCCCGGCGTGGTGTGGTCCACCGACCCGGTGGGGTAGTCCCTGACAAGGTGGTCGCGAGACCGGCCCGATGACGACCGTCTTGTCAGGGACTATCCCGACAGGGCGAACTCCTCCACCGCCTCGTAGCGGGGGCGGCCGCGGGCGCCCTGACCGAGGTACGACGCGACCAGGGTGAAGTGGTCGACGGTCCAGGTGGGGCCGCGGTAGGCGTCGAGGAGACGCACCCACGACGTCACCTCGTCGGGGTGGCCGAGGCGGGCGATGGTGACGTGCGGTCGGAAACGCTGACCGTCGACGGGTACGCCCGCGCGGTTCGCCGCCGCGCGGGCGCCGGTCGCCATCCGGGAGAGCTCGGTCCGGTCGCTCTCGTCCAGGTCGAGCCCCGCCCAGATCACGCGGGCCCGTCCCGCGTTCGGGAACGCACCGCCGCCGGCGATCGCCCCCGCGAACGCCGTACGGCGCGATGCCGCCCGGCCCAGCCGCTCCACCAGGTCCTCGAGCCTCCGGTCCGGAACGTCGGCCAGGAACGCCAGCGTCACGTGGAACTGCTCGACCGACGCCCAGCGGTACGCCGCGGCGCCCCGTCGTACGTCGAGGAACGCGTCGAGGTGCTCCACGACCTCCGCGGGCGGCACCACCGCCACGAACATCCGGGTCACGAGACGGGCCGACCCTGAGCGGGCGCTCAGACGTGGGTCCCGACGGCCGAGCCCACGGCGTACGTGACGGCCATCGCGAGCAGCCCACCGGCGACGTTGCGGCCCACGGCCCGGCCCCACGGACTGAAGCCGAGCCGGGCCTGGATGAACCCCGCGATCGCCAGCGCGACCGCGACGGTGGCGACCGTCACCCAAACCCGCGCCCCGAGCGGGGAGAGGGTGATCGCCAGCAGCGGCAGCAACGCGCCGACGGTGAACGCGACCATCGACGCGAAGGCCGCGTGCCACGGGTTGGTCAGCTTGTCCGGATCGATCCCGAACTCGATCTCGGCGTGAGCGGCGAGAGCGTCGTGCTCGGTGAGCTCCTGCGCGACCTTGCGCGCGGTCTCCCGGCTGAGGCCCTTGCGCTCGTACATCTTGGCCAGCTCGCGCAGCTCGGTCTCGGGCATCTTCTCGAGCTCCTCGGCCTCCATGGCCAGCATGGCCTGCTCCGAGTCGCGCTGGGCGTTGACCGAGACGTACTCACCCGCGGCCATGCTCAACGCGCCGGCGACCAGTCCGGCGACGCCGGCCACGAACACCGGAGACCGCTCGGAGGTCGCGCCGGCCACGCCCATGACGATGCCCGCGACCGACACGATGCCGTCGTTGGCGCCGAGTACGCCGGCACGCAGCCAGTTCAGCCGGTTACCGACGTCCTCACCGATCTCCTCGTGCCAGTGCTGAGGATTCTCGTCGGTCCCGATCTCCATGCTCACCCTTCGATCCTCCCCAGGGGCCGAGGCGCTCGCAAGGAAGGCAAGGCTGGGCTCAGCCGGGCTCACGCGGGGCTGCTCGTGGCTGCTCTAGGGGAAGGCGCGCAGGATCTCCTCGAGCCGCCGTCGGTCGCCGTCGAGATCGAAGTGGAACGGTGACCGCACGACCGGAGACCGGCTGATCCCGTCAGCGGGCCAGGCGCGGACGCGTTCGGGCGGGGGGTCGACGTCGGGCCGGCAGGCGATGGTCTCGATGTGGTGACCGCGGACCGCGGCGATCATGTACTCGTTGGTCGCGGTGTAGCCGGTGGACCGGATCACCAGGACCTGCTTCGGCTCCGGCGCGAACATCAGGTTGAACATCCCGCTGCCGGCGAAGCCGGCCACCGCCTTCGCCTGCCGGAACAGCCTGATCTGGTCGGGGAGCCGCAGCTTCTCGGGCCGGATGACGGCGTACCCGTGCTCACCCAGGATCCGCTCGAGCTCGGGGGTCTCGTAGCACCACCGACCCGACCCGGGGGCCCGCGTGACGAAGATCCGCTCGGGCGGCGAGCCGACATCCGCACGCGACTCAAGGGCCGCGCCGCTCCGGTCCCAGACCTCGGCGATGCCGGGATGCACGAACGACGGCATCGAGAACATCGGCGTCGCCCCGACCAGCCGTTCGACCACGACCGGCCGGCTGAACGTCACGATGTCCTCGCGTGCTACACCGGCCGCCTCGTAGAGCGCGGTCTGCCACTCCGGCAGTGCGGCGCGATCCAACCCCATCGAGACCAGCGCGCGGAGCCCGGGTTCGGCGGCCTTGGCGGCGGGCCATGCCCACAGTCGCGACAAGTGCTCGGTCGTGGCGTGTCCGTAGTGGTGCCGGAGCTCCCCGTCGAGGTGGAAGTACGCGCCCTCGAGCCGCCGCTCAGGTGTCGGCACGCCCGCACCGAAGAGCCGGCCCATGGGCTTCAGGCTCCGGTTGGTCTGCCACACGTAGGCCGGATGCCGAAAGCTGTCCGGCAGCACGAGGTTGCCCTTGATCACCAGCTGCTTCGGGATGCAGACGACGTCGCGGTACTCGCGGACGAAGAGGGCGGGGACCTGATAGGTCTCGGGCATCCGCACCGGGTCCCGGGCCGTGCTCTCGCCCAGGCTCGCCCGACTGGTGAAGAGCAGCGGGGGGTGGCGCTCGTGGACCTGGATGGCGGGGTCGTCCCGAAGCCGGGCGAGGCGGAGGAGCTGCCGGTCGCGGAGCAGGGCCAGCGCGGGCACCCGGTTGGTCAGCACCACGTGGCGCGGGCCGACGTCCACCCGCCCGACTGCGGTCGCGAGCCGGGACCATTCGAACTCCGGACTTCGTTCGTTCATCTGCTTCACGCCGCGACGGGACACGACGCCCATCAGGGCATGCCAGAAGGGAGCCGAGCCGGCCGGTTCGCGGCCCAGTGGTGAACCGTCGAGCACGAGCATCGATCCCCCGCTGCGCAGGTGCAGGAACCCCCATCGGAGAAGGTCGGCCGAGGCGGCTCCGCCGGCGGTCTCGTCGACCATCAGGTCGAACGGCCCGTACGTCGCGAACCTGCGGTGCCGGCGGTGCCACTGCTTGGTGGTGCGGACGAGGACGACCTGTGCCTGAGGGAGCGCCCGGCGCAAGCGGCCGGCGCTCCGCGCAGCCGGCCCACCGCCTACCACGGCGATCGTGGGACGGTCGACGTCGACCAGACGGCGTACCACGTCGGGTAGCTCAGGGCCCTCGGTCTTGGCCCTGGGCCGCGAACCCTCCGAGCGCTCGACGCACAGGTGCCGTTCGTCGAGCACGACACGACGCACCTGCCGCCGCGAGGCGCGCGTGCCGACGAGCCGCGGCCAGAGCTGCTCCTCCGCCACCGGCCCGCTCTCCACCGAGCCCGGCGGCCGGTGGTCGAGAACCAGGAAGGTCCCGCCGGGCGCGAGGCGCCGGAACGTGGCATCGAAGAGGTCGTCCCGCAGGTCCGGGCGACGGGTCGCGTCGACCACCATGTCGAACTCCCTGCCCGCGGGCCGGCACCCTGACCGCACGTCGAGGACCTCGACCGTCGCTTCGGGGTGGTCGCGGCGCAGTCGCTCGGGGTCCAGCACGGGGGACTCGTCGACCGCCAGGAGCACGCGGCCGGGACGCGACCCCGGCAGAGCCGCCTCGAGATCGCGCTGCATCCGAGCCGCGGCGTCGAGGCGTTCCCCCTTCGAGGTGCG
>JAICSC010000220.1 GCA_025937085.1 Nocardioides sp. | reverse complement strand
TGGAACCTCGGCGCGTAGTTCACTCCGCCCTGGTGCTCGTAGACCGTCACCGAAGGGAGAACGTTCCATCGGTGCCCCAGCAGCAGGGCGACGCCGGCCGGTCCGGCCATGAATAGGTGAATTCTCGTCGCGTCGGTCTCCCTGACCTTGGCGATCAGAGCGTCCTGGAGCGCGGTGACCCAGGAGTTGGCCCAGGCGGCGTCGACAACCGACACCGGGCCGACGCCGGTCTCGCCGGTGACGGTGTACAGGCGTCCGGCTGGAATGCCGGACGCAGTGACGTAGTCCCGGACGTCGGCTGTGGGATCGTGACGGAGGGCGACGCAGACGACGAGATCCTCGCCGTTGCCGGGGAGTAGCTCGTCGGCAAGGACCACCAGCCCGGCGGATCCGCCCCTATCGTCGCTGGCCCACTCGACGCCGTCCTGGTTCAGCGAGATGATCCAGCCCCGCACGCCAGGAAACGTCCGGCCGATCGCGAACCAGACCGGGAGACGGACGGACGCGACGACGTGGACCCGGCGGGAAGTGAACGCCTCAAGCGTCCGAGCTGCTGACGCGAGTCGTGGGCGCACGGTCGCGTCCCAGGCGGTGGGATCGGTGATCGACCGCCGCTCGAAGGCGTCGCCGTCGGGGTAGAGGTCGGTGAAGTCGACGCGGGCGTTCGGGAGCTGCCGGGACTCCTCGCGGTCGATGCCGTGCACGGCCAGGACCAGGGTCCCGTCCTGGGCCAGGAGGTCGCGGTCCTCGAGGCGCCGTCGGGCCTCGGCGACGGTGACTTCTCCGACGCCGTCGGTGACCCAGTCGCTGACCATGCGCAGTGCGCTGGTGACGGCCTCGTCGTCCCCGCGGAACCCGTTGAGCCGCATCAGGTCGGAGATCCGCTCGCGCCAGGCGTTCTCGAAGCCCTCGTTGCGGAAGGTCACGCTGGACAGGAACTCGACAGCCATTGCCAAGGACCGCTCGATCATGGATCGAGTCCGGGCCAACCGGGAGGTCTATGACCTGCTGCGTGACGGTTACCTGGCCGAGTGGACCGACGAGCAGGGTGACAAGCGCATCGAGACGCTGCGCTACCTCGACCTGAGTGACCCTACCCACAACCACCTGCTGGCGGTGCAGCAGATGTGGGCCAAGGGCAACCTGCACAGCCGCCGGCTGGACATCGCGTTGTTCGTCAACGGGGTGCCCTTGGTGTTGATGGAGTTCAAGGAGCCCAACCAGTCGGTCAAGTCGGCGTACGACGACAACCTCACCGACTACCGCGACACGATCCCGCAGCTGTTCGTCCCCAACTGCCTGGTGCTCTTGTCCAACGGGAGCCAGGCGCGCGTCGGGGCGACGTACGCGCCGTGGGAATTCTTCGGCGACTGGAAGGTCATCGACGCCACCGGCAAGCGAGGGCGGGTCGAGCTGGAGACCGCGCTGCGTGGCACCTGCGAGCCGGCCGTGCTGTTCGACCTGTTCGAGAACTTCGTGGCGTTCATGGAGCGGCCCGGTGGGCTGATCAAGATCTTGGCCCGGTCCCACCAATACCTCGGCGTCAACGCCGCGATCGACAACCTTCACCGGGCTCGCGCCGAGCGGGACAAGCGGCTGGGCGTCTTCTGGCACACCCAGGGCTCGGGAAAGTCGCTGTCGATGCTGTGGTTCACCCAGAAGGTGCTCCGCCAGGTGCCGGGCAGGTGGACTTTCGTGATGGTCACCGACCGCAAGGAGCTCGACGACCAGTTGCACGGGGAGTTCGCCGACGCCGGCGCGGTCCCCCCAGAGGCGAAGGTTCACGCCGAGTCCATCGCGAACCTGCGCGAGCTGCTGGCAGCCGATCACCGCTATGTGTTCACGTTGATCCAGAAGTTCCAGCCGGCCAAGGGCGAGCAGGCGATGCCGATGCTCTCGGATCGCTCGGACGTCATCGTGATCACCGACGAGGCCCACCGCAGCCAGTACGACACCCTGGCGCTCAACATGCGGATGGCGCTGCCCAACGCCTCGATGATGGGCTTCACGGGTACCCCGCTGATCGCGGGGGAGGAGCAGGCGACCCGGCAGCAGTTCGGCGACTACGTCAGCATCTACAACTTTCGCGACGCCATCGAGGACGGCGCCACAGTGCCGCTGTACTACGAGAACCGGATCCCGGAGCTCCAACTGGTCAACGAGAACTTCTCCGACGAGCTCGACGCCTTGCTGGAGGCCGCCGAGCTCGACGAGAACGCCGAAGGCCAGCTGGCGCACGAGTTCGGGACGGCGTACACGCTCCTCACTCGCCCCGAGCGGCTCAAGACGCTCGCCAAGGATCTCGTGGCGCATTTCGTGGGCCGTGGGTTCTCGGGCAAGGCGATGTATGTCGGGCTCGACAAGGCCGCCGCCGTGCGGATGCATGACCTGGTCAAGGATGCGTGGGCCGAGCACCTGGCCGACCTGAAGGCGCAGCACGATGCTCTGCCGGAGCTGGTGCGGCCCTGGCTCGCCTCGCGGATCGAGCTGATGGTGACCACCGACATGGCGGTCGTGGTCTCGCAGAGCCAGAACGAGCTGAAGATGCTCGACGACCACGGTCTCGACATTCGGCCCCACCGGGAGCGGATGAACCGCCAGGACCTGGCGGAGAAGTTCAAGGACGCCGACGACCCGCTGCGGCTGGTCTTCGTGTGTGCCATGTGGATGACCGGCTTCGACGCGCCCAGCGTCTCCACGGTCTACCTGGACCGGCCGATGAAGAACCACACGCTGATGCAGACCATCGCGCGGGCCAACCGGGTCTTCCCCGATAAGGACAACGGCCTGATCGTCGACTACGTCGGCGTCTTCCGAAACCTGGAGAAGTCGCTCGCGATCTACGGTGCCGCGGGCACCAGCGGGTCGCCGATCGAGATCATCGATGCCCTCGCAGCCGAGTTGGACACCGCGGTCGGTGACCTGATCTCGTTCTGCTCTGGTGCTGAGGTGGACCTGATCGCCATGCGCGATGCGGAAGGCTTTGACCACGTCGCGATGCGCGACGCTGCGGTCGAGGCGCTCCTGGTGGACGAGGAGACTCGCAACGACTTCATGGGCAAGGCGCGCCAGGTCCGCAGACTGTTCAAGGCGCTGCTGCCCAACCCCAAGGCAGCTGCCCAGCAGCGCACCGTCGCCGCCGTACGGGTGCTGGCCGAACGGATCGCCGAGGTCACCCGCCCGCCGCACGCCGACATCTCCGAGGTGTCCGACGCGGTGGATGCGCTGCTCGACCGCTCAGTTGGCGCCGAGGAGTACGTCATCCGGGCAGCCGCGGACGGCACCAAGCCCGACCCGCTGATCGACCTGTCACAGATCGACTTCGAAGGACTGGCCAAGAAGTTGGCTGGCCGCAAGCGCGCCGAGACCGATCGGCTCGCGCAACTGCTCCGCCAGCAGGCGATCAGCGCCGCGCTGCGCAACCCGACCCGCTACGAGCTGGTTGAGCGGATCGAGCAGCTGATCTCGGACTACAACGAAGGCAGCGTCAACAGCGACGAATATCTGCGCCGCCTCATCGAGCTGTCCAAGACGTTGACCGCTGAGGAAGAGCGCGCGGGCCGCGAAGGCATGACCGAGGAGGAGCTCGCGGTCTTCGACCTGCTCACCCAGCCGGATCCTGTGCTGACCGACGAAGAGCGGGAGACGGTCAAGACGAGTGCGAAGCAACTGCTGGCGCACCTGCACGAGAAGCTTGTGCAGGACTGGCGCGGCAAGGTCGACGTGACCAACGACGTCAACAGCACCATCAGGCGAGTGCTCGACGAGGGTCTGCCGCAGGAGCCGTACACCCCGGACATCTTCACGACTAAGGTCCAGCTCGTCTTCGACCACGTCCTGACCGCGTACGGCGACAACGGCGAGAGCGCCTACGACTCCCGGGTCGACGTCCAACAGCCGCAGGGTCTCGAGATTGAACTGGCGGGGCCGCTGGACGTGAACCAGATCGCCGACGACGTCGTGGCCCGGATCCACGTTGTTGCTCACCGGCGACGAGCTGAACGTCACCGACCTTGCCGAACGGGCCCGCCTCGCGTACCCGACCGCGCACCGCGAAGTCGCGCGCCTGCTGGACGCCGGTATCCTGAGCGAGCGACAGGTGGGCCGCACAAGGCTGATCCGGGCCAACGACGAGAGCCCGCTGGCGGGCCCCTTGCGCGAGATCCTCACGGTCGCGACCGGCCCAGTGGTGGTCCTGGCCGAGGAGCTGGGCCACATCGATGGAATCGAGTCGGCGCTCCTCTACGGCTCCTTCGCCGCGCGGATGCTCGGAGATGCCGGTCCGGCGCCGCACGACATCGACGTCATGGTGCTCGGCGAGCCCGACGTGGACGCGGTCTACGAGGCGTGCACTCGAGTCGAGGCCGCCGTGCACCGTCCCGTGAACCCGACGATCCTCACCCCTGAGGAGTTCGCGGCGCCCTCCGGGTTCCTGGACAACGTGCGCAGCGGCCCGGCGGTCGCCGTGATCGGGGAGCTGCCGTGGCGCTGACCCGGCTCACCCGCTTCCAGCAGGCGACCGTCCCTGCACTGGTCGAGGCGCGACGTCTCGATGTCGCGCCAGCGGAGCTCGCGCGGGCGATCTCGTTCCTGCGCCAGTGCCGGGACTCGGCCTAACCTGACGTCATGTT
Organism: Nocardioides sp.; assembly: GCA_025937085.1. Taxonomy (GTDB): domain Bacteria; phylum Actinomycetota; class Actinomycetes; order Propionibacteriales; family Nocardioidaceae; genus Nocardioides. Next base: position 1,520 of record JAICSC010000220.1, on the reverse strand, counting down.
GCTGAGCGAATCGGAGTTGTATATGAGGCCGGGATGTCTCTGCCTCCTGACGTGCGCAAGCTCGTCGCTCTCCGGTTGCTCGAATCGGTCGACCCGCTGGAGCCATTCGAGCTGGCATCAGACTCGTGGCTGCACACCGACGCAGCTGCCGCCTACGACGCTCTGAAGGCCGACGCATCTAACGCGATCCCGTCTGAGACCGTCCGTGCCAGCTTCGAGGCCAAATGGGCCACCCGTTCAGGACGGGCCGGACGGGTACTCTGAGGTCATGGTGAATCCCGCGCTTCAGTCGGCCATCGAGGCCATGAGCCTCGATGAGCGGTTGGAGCTCGTGGAGTACATCGAGAGCACGGTCGAGTCGGCGCCCATCGAGGTCACCGAGGAGCAGAAGGCGATGATCCGGTCGCGGGCTGCTGAGCTTCAAGAGGACCCGTCGATGGGCCTGACCTGGGACGAGTTGGACGCCCGGATGGGCTCGCGCTGGAAGTGAGCCGACGCCGGCTGGTCTTCCATCCCCGGGTTGAGGAAGATCTCGACGTCATCGTCGCGCACTACGGAGCAATCGATCCGGCCCTGCCTGGCCGATTTCGTGGGCGGCTCATGGAGCAGGTCGAGAGGATCGAGCTGTTCCCCGAGTCCGGCGCCATCCTCTTAGAGTCATACCGCCGCGCCCTGCTCAAGCGATTCCCATACATGGTCGTGTACGTCGTTGGCGATGACCGGCTCGAGCTGCTCGCCGTCGTGGACGTTCGTCGCGATCCCGCCTGGATCGAAGCGACGATCGCTGAGCGGGCGGATGCCTAGCGGTCCGCAAATAGTCCGCAAGAAGTCACACAGAGCCCGTTTCTGACCAAAGGCTGCCAACGGCTCACGAGCAGCGTTTGCCCAGGTCAGGGGCCGTTTTTCGGTCTCTGCCAACGCTGACCGCAAGTAGTCGAGAACCCCGGTTTTCGTTCCGCTTCAACGTGTGAGTTCGGTGCGTTCGCGCGGGTCAGAAGGGGGGTAGGGCGTACCCGTCCGGCACCGCACGACATCGACGTCATGGTCCTCGGCGAGAGTTCGCGTCCTCCGGCTTCCTGGACGACGTGCGCAGCGGCCCGGGGGTCGTCGTGATCGGGGAGCTGCCGTGGCGCTGACTCCGCTCCGTCGCCTCCAGCGGGCGACGGTGCTCGCCTTGGTCGAGGTCGCCGCCTCCACGGTGTTGCCCGCGATCCTCCGCGCGGCATCGTTCCTGGTGCCCGTTCCTGGTCCACGGCCGCCTCGCTTGGGCCGGTGCGCTGTGGGTGCCGAGGCATACGCTGACGTCATGTCGCTCAGCGCATCGGAGTTCTACGAGGCGGCCCTCGCGCTGCCTCCCTCGGTGCGCAAGGACATCGCCGTCCGGCTACTAGAGTCGGTCGAGGTCGTTGACGACGACTCGATTGAAGAGGCGTGGACCTACGAGCTCTCGTCTCGCGTGGACGACATCCGCAGCTGCAAGGTCACGACCATTCCCGGTGAGCAGGTGTTCGCCGACATCG
>JAICSC010000344.1 GCA_025937085.1 Nocardioides sp. | reverse complement strand
CGCGGCAGGCCCGCCTCGACCACCACCAGCGCGTACCGGTCACGTAGTGGGGCCGGCCCGCGGGTGTCCCCCCGGTACAGCTCCGTGAGCCGGCCCCGTAGATGGGCCATGCTGGCCAAACCGGTCAGCGGGTCGGCGCACGAGAGCTGGTGCAGGTACGCAAGCGTCGCCTCGCTCCAGCCCAGCGACACCGCACACGCATCGGTGAACGCGGGCTCGGTACCCAGTACGAGCTCGTATGTGGTCCGAAGATCCGCCAGGGTCTCCTCCAGTGAGACGCCCCGACTGCCCAGCAACCTGCCCACCACTTCACAGGCGTCGGTGGCACTCCGACCGGTGATCAAGGCCTCTCCTACCGCCTCGAACCGGTCAGGCAACTCCCCACGAACCTGCTCAAAGAGCGCAGGAAAGGATGCGGAGGGAGGCTCGGGCACCACTTTGTCCCGAAACGCCCAAAACCCCATGACGCCTCCCTCCGACCTCCGACCAGCGCTCTCCGCCGATGAGACGGATGCCGAGGGCAAGCATGATGCCGGTTTTACCGGAAAATACCTGCGGTTCCACCCATACTGACGTCACAGGTCTCGGAAACCCACGTTGGAGTTGGTGTGAGCGTCTCGCTGTCGATCGACGGCCCGGGCGATGCCGAGCTGATCTCGGCGGTTCGCGGGGGCGACGTCGACGCCTACGGCGAGCTCTTCGCGCGGCACGTCGACGCCGCTCGGCGCCTGGCCCGCCAGCTGGCCGGCCACGCCGATGCGGACGACCTGGTCTCCGACGCGTTCACCAAGGTGCTGACCGTGCTCCAGCGGGGCGGAGGGCCGGACCTGGCCTTCCGCGCCTACCTGCTGACCGCCGTACGTCGGCTCCACGTCGACAAGCTCCGCGCGGGCTCTCGCCTGAGGCCCGTCGACGACATGACGCCGTTCGACCCCGGTCTGCCGTTCCACGACACCGCCGTCGAGGGGTTCGAGAACGCCGCGGCGGCCCGGGCGTTCGCGTCGCTGCCGGAGCGCTGGCAGATGGTGCTGTGGCACATGGAGGTCGAGCAGCAGAAGCCGGCCGAGATCGCCCCGCTGCTCGGGATGAGTGCGAACTCCGTCTCCGCGCTGGCCTACCGGGCTCGTGAAGGGCTGCGCCAGGCCTTCCTCAGCCAGCACGCGACCGATCCGGACGACGTCGACTGCGCGTGGACCCGCGACCACCTGGGTGCGTACGTCCGCGGCGGCCTCTCGCGTCGTGACGCCCAGAAGGTCGACGACCACCTGGCCGCGTGCCGCGCCTGCGCAGCGGTCTACCTCGAGCTCACCGAGGTCAACTCCGGCCTGGCCGCCCTGTTGGCGCCACTGCTCCTCGGTGCCGCGGGCGCCGGGTACCTGTCGTCGAGTGGCGCGGGCACGGGCGGCGCGCTCTCGAGCGGGTTCGCCGCGGCGAAGTCCTGGGCCGCCGCGCACGCCTCACTGACCGCCATCGGCGGCATGGTGGTCACCGCGACCGCGGTCTTCTCGATCTACGGCGCCTCGCACCTGCACGGGCACGACGCCGCCGACCTCGGCACGCCGCAGACCCTCGACCGGCCGGCCGCCACGTCGACGCTCCCGGGGAGCGGGAACGAAGGCGGGCAGAACGGATCACAGGGCACCCCGCAACACGGACAGAACCGCGGCCAGAGCCACGGCCCCAACGCCGACGACTCCTCGCGCCCCTCGACCCCGACGCAGTCCACGGGACCCGGGGCCACGCCGACGTCGAACGACTCCGCCCCGCCGGCCGAGGGTCCGAGCAGCTCGACCTCGTCCGAGCCGGCCTCGCCATCGTCGTCCCAGCCGTCGTCGCCCACTTCGTCGGCGCCCACCGCGCACCCGACGAACAATCCCACGAACGGCCCGACCAACCCGCCGACCCAGCCGAAACCGATCACGTTCGACTCGACCCCGCCGAGCAACCCGACGTTCGGGTCGAAGTACCGAGTGACCGCCACCGGCGGCTCCGGTCACATCACGTTCTCGGTCGACCCGTCGACCACCAACGAATCCTGCACGTTGGTCAAGCCCCATGTGGTGGTGTTCCAGCACGCCGGCAAGTGCGTCATCGCCGCCCACGACTCGAACAAGACCGCCGCCCGCGCCGTCAGTTCGGCTCACGCGGCCCACTCCGGCGACGCGACGCAGACGATCGTCGTTCACCGGGAGTTGCAGACGATCTCCTTCGACCTGAAGCCCACAGACCTGGCGTTCGGCAGTACGTACGATCTGACGGCCTCGGGCGGAGCGTCGGGCAAGCCGGTGACCTTCTCGATCGACGGAGCCACGACGAACGCCGGAACACCGCGCACTGCCTGCTCGATCGCGGGGGGCACGCTGACGTTCAACCACGCGGGAACATGTGCGATCAAAGCTGATCAGACCGGCACTCGCGACTACTCGGACGCCAGCAGCGTGACGCGCAGTGTTGGGGTGCCGCAGATGGCACAGTCGATCAGGTTCACCTCGACACCCCCCGCCGACGCCACCGTTGATGGCCCCGCATACACGGTCTCGGCCGAGGCGGAGGGCGGTGTGGTCACCTTCTCGTCACACAGCACCGCTTGCTCGGTCTCCGGGGCGATCGTGTCGTTCGACAGCGTCGGCACCTGTGTCATCGCTGCCAACCAACCCGGTAACGCTGACTACCTTCCGGCTGATGAGCTGACCCAGCCGTTCGACGTGGCGCCGTCGACGTCTGGCTACGACCTGGCCGTGTCGGCCACCTACGACGTGGACGGAAAGGGCAACCCGCAGCGTGTCTACGTGACGGTGTCGGGTCTGCCGGAGAAGGGGACCGCCACGTTGGAGGCAACCGGCCCCAGAGACCTCCACACGCTGAAGGACACAAACTGCCCCTGCACGATAGACGGACCGTCCCAGACCATCACGTTCGCCTACAACACGAAGCAATCCCCGATTGCGACGCTCGTGTTCACAGCGACGACCACGGATAGTCCAAACCCGATCCACGAGAACGACAGCGCGACGCTGACCTTCCCGATCCCGGACGCGATGAAGCAGTCGTTCGCCCTCCGCACCCGATCCTGACCTCCGCGGGAGTGAATCCACCGGTCGTTGGGTAAGAAGAACCCATGACCGTCATCAGACTGATCGCCCGGCCGATGCTCGCGTCGATGTTCGTCGTGGGTGGGATCGACGCAGCCCGGAACCCGTCGGGCAAGGTCCCGAAGGCGGAGAAGGTGACCCAGCAGGTCCCCGACCTCGTCGCGAGGTTCGCGCCCGGTCTTCCGGTGCCTTCGGACCCGGAGACGCTGGTACGCATCAACGGCGGGGTGCAGGTGCTCGCCGGGCTCTCGCTGGCGACCGGCCGGTTCCCCCGCCTGTCCGCTCTGGTGCTCGCCGCCTCGCTGGTGCCCACGACGTACGCCGGTCACCCGTTCTGGGAGGAGAAGGACAAGGCGGCGCGAGCCGGGCAGAAGGTCCAGTTCTTCAAGAACATCTCGATGCTGGGCGGACTCCTGCTCGCGGGCGTCGACACCCAGGGCAAGCCGGGCCTCGCATGGCGGGCCCGCCACGGGGCGCACGACGTACGCCGTGAGGCCAAGGCGCTCGCGAAGCAGGCGCGCGCCGAGGCGCGGGTGGCGAAGGCTCACCTGGGCTGACTCTTCCGGTCGCAGG